>CAYNAX010000013.1:0-9334 GCA_964395745.1 uncultured Candidatus Saccharibacteria bacterium
GGTTAGATATGCCTTATAATTTAGGATAGTTTTTTTATTTATTTTATCAAAAGGAGTTCTTATTTCAGCTAGAAAAGCTTGAAAAGTTTCTAGGTCTCTTTGATAATTATAAATTGTCTCTTCTGAGTAATTATTGGTTTGAAGAGAAAGTAAAAATTCGTCTAATAAAGGTAAAAATGCTTGTTTTTTTGCCATAATATTATTAGGGGAGTATTAATTCTCTATTTTCGCGGAAAGTAGCATATTTAATTGAGTGTAAGGGATATTATACTCAATTTCATTATAGCGTATCAAAAAGGGAAGTCAAGCCTCCCCCTAACGAAATTTTTAGTTTTTCCCGCCTGCCGGGGGGGCAGGAATTTTTATTTAATTTTTAATTTTTTATAGATAGATTTCTTTGTTCATTAGTTCAAGCAGTTGTTGCCAGAGAGAAACTAAATATGGTTTGGCGTGGAGGTCCCACCAATGTATAAGTTTTTGAGTAAGATGAGTTCTTATCCAAAACCCTATCTTTTTAATAGTGCCAAGAAAACCACTCTTGATTGTCTCTTTTGTAGAAGTTACTTGAGTTTTAATCTTAATCTCTATTCGTTCTTCAATGGGCTGGTTTTGGGCAAATATAAAAAGCGGGTGAAAATAAATTGTTAGTAAGCCCAAGATAATTAGTATAGTCACTCCCCTTTTCATTTTTTTTCTTTTTTAATTAAAATTTGGGCAGCCTCTATTCTACTTAAGGTTTTTTCTTTACCCAAGATTTCGGCTATTTCAAAGGGGCCGGCTGATGCTTTTTTGCCTGAAAGAGCAACTCTCAGGGGCCATAAAAGATATCCCCTATTTTTTTCATTAAATTTTTCTGCAGCCGGCAGAATTATTTCGGCTAATTTTTCTTTGTGCCATTCTTCTTTTTTGATTTTGGAAAGTAATGACTTGAGGGTTTTTAATGCTTTAAGCGTCTCTTTTTCTCGTGCTTCTTTCCAGAAAAGTAATTCTTTGGGATATGAAAGTTCTTTTTTGAAAAAGAAATCTACCAGTTCTGGAATTTCAGCAAGGTATTTTAATCTTTCCTGGTATATTTCAACTATTTTTTGAATATAAGAAAAGCTGATCTTTTCTTGGGTTTCTACTACAATATAAGTATCTTTAATTTCGTCAGAATGGTTATGGTGGTTATTATTGATAAGTTTTATTGTGGCCTCATAAAGTGGCTTTATAAGGCCGGTTTCTACCAAATAAGGAATACATAGCCTTGTAAGAGATTTAATTGGTTTTTTGCGAATATAATGACCATTGAGCCATATGAGTTTTTGGATATTAAATATTGCCGGCGATTTTTGACATCTTTCAAGCGAGAATTCCTCTATAAGTTGATAAATGTTAAAAAACTCTCTTTCGTCCCCAGGATTCCAGCCCAAAAAAGCCATAAAATTAAGCATTGCCTCGGGTAAAAACCCTTTTTTAATATACTGAGAAAAAGCCACATCGCCGTGCCTTTTGCTCAATTTAGATTTATCAGGGCCTAAAATCAAAGGAAGATGGGCGTATTGAGGTCTTGGTAGTCCAAGGGCTTCCTGAATTAATATTTGTTTTGGCGTGTTTGGAATATGATCTTCGCCCCGAATGATATGAGTAATTTTCATTTCATAATCGTCTATTACACAAGCAAAATTATATAGTGGCTCTTCAAAACTCTTGGCAAGTACAAAATCTCCTAAAAGAGATGTGTCTATTTCAATTTTTCCATGAATAAGGTCAACAAAAGAAAGTTTCTTTTCAGGTGTTTTCATTCTTATTACAAACGGTTTTCCTTCTTGAAATTTCTTTTCTACCTCTTGTTTAGTTAGATTTCGACAGGTTCCGTCATAGCGTGGAGGTTGTCCAATGCTCATAAAATATTGACGTTTTGCTTCTAATTCTTCAGGTGAACAGAAACAATAATAGGCCTTTCCTTCGTTAATCATTTTTTCAAGATATTTTTTGTATATTTCTGTTCTTTTGCTTTGGTGATAAGGCCCAAAGGAACCTATCTCTTGATTAGTATCTTTGGGATTCGGTCCTTCGTCCCAAGTTAAACCTAACCACAGAAGAGATTTTACAATATCATTTTCCCATTCCTTTTTTGATCTTTCTTTATCAGTATCTTCTATACGCAAAATAAAAGAACCTTTATATTTCTTGGCAAAAAGATAATTAAAAAGAGCCGTTCTTGCGGTTCCAATGTGAAATGGGCCCGTTGGAGACGGCGCTATTCTTACTCTTGGTTTTTCTTTTAAATTTTCCATAAATTTATTATTGCTCTTGACAAATAAAGTTATTCATTTTCTGATTTATACGTTTTGGAGACGTTATATTGTTTTTTAAGATATTCTAATAAATGCTTGGCAATTATTAAAGAAGCATCTTTTCTTATAAAACTTTTAGCCGCTTTTCCCATTTCCATAATTTTTTTTGGTTTAGAGAACATTTCTCTTAAAACTTGTACAAGAAAATTTGGTTTAAAACTCTCCTCCTCTATTACTTTGGCTCCTCCAAATTTAGCATAATAATAAGCATTGGCTCTTTGGTGATTTTGAGCAGATTCTGGAAGAGGCACCAATATACTTGGCTTGCCATTACTAGCAATCTCAAAGATAGCTCCTGCTCCTGCCCTACTTATTATTAAATCTGCTACCTTGTATGCATTCTTCATTTGTTGTTCATCTAGAAATCCGAAAAGATGATAATATTTTCTTTGGTTAGGGGCAATTAAAAGCGGAACACTTTCTTTTATCAGTTTTTCATTTTTTTTGCCACATTGATGGATGATTTCAAACATTTCTAAAAGTTTGGGCAAGGCATTAATAATAACTTCGTTAATTCTTTGCGCTCCCTGAGATCCGCCTATTATCAGAATGATAGGGCGTTTCCCAACAATTTTAAACATCTTATAACCTTCTTCCTTGTTACCTTCTATTACTATTTCTTTTCGGATAGGATTACCAGAGATAATGACTTTTTCTTTAGGAATACCTTTGGTATCAGGAAAGGCAGCAAATATTTTATTTGCATATTTTGAGGCAATTCTGGTAGAAAGTGAGGCAATTTTATCAGATTCGTGCACAAAAAGAGGTATTTTTAAGAATTTGGCAGCAAGAATTACTGGAATTGAACCATATCCTCCTTTGCTAAATATTAAAGAGGGGTTGATTTTTTTTAAAATTTTATAACTTTGAAAAATACCTAAAGGAAGATTCCAACAAATATCTTTAATATTTTGAATTATAGAAGAAAAAGTAAAATATCTTCTTAATTTGCCCGATTTTATTGGAATTATTAAAACATTTTGTTCTTCTAATTTCTTGAGTTCGGGATGAGGTGGGCCCAAGAAATAAAATTCTAAATCCAAAGAGGGATCAGAGAGTTTTTTCATCTCTTTTACCACTGCAATGAGCGGATAAATATGACCGCCAGTTCCTCCTCCTGTCAAAACAATTTTGTGTTTCATATTTTATTTTTTATGATTTATGTTTGGAAATATTTAAAAGAATAGATAAGGCGATAAATTCTGCTATTAGGGCAGAGTTGCCATAACTTATAAACGGTAAGGGAATGCCTGTCAGAGGAAGAATACCGATATTGGCGCCTATATGTACAATTGCTTGAAATGTTATCCATGTTACAATTCCGATTGCCAAGAGAGATTTAAACTTATCATCAATATTTTTTGTATTATATCTTTGAGAGATCATTAAACCCCGGAGAGCAAATATAAAGAATAAAGCAATAACACACAGAGATCCTAAAAAGCCTGTTTCTTCTGCTATCACTGCAAAAATTGAATCACTAAAAGGTTGAGGTAAATATCCGTATTTTTGATCACTTAAACCCAACCCTTTTCCTACAATACCACCAGAACCCACAGCAATCAAGGATTGTTTAATTTGATATCCCCTACCTAATGGGTCAGCTTCGGGATTTAAAAATATGAGCCACCTATTTAAACGGTAAGGTGCGATTTTTATTAAAATGGCAAGTGCTACTATAACAATCAGGGCTAAAATAACTAGATTTTTTAAGGGAACGCCGGAATATAGATATATAACGGCAGCCATTACTATAATTACGCCCAAGGTACTAATGTCGGGCTGTAAAATTAATAATATCGAAGGAGCGCTGATAATAGCCAAAAAAGGAAAAAAACTCTTTCTGATCGAAATTTTTTGGGGAAGAGTTGCAAGCCAGGCCGAAAGATAAATTAAAAACCCAAGTTTTAGAATTTCCGATGGTTGAAAACTAAAAAATACAAAATTTATCCATCGTCGCGCTCCACCAATTGTGATTCCTATATGAGGGATAAGTGTGGCTGCCGTTAGAATAAGAGTAAAAATGAAAAACCAAAGAGATTTTTTTCTCAAAGATGGGAGTGAAATTTTATAAAAGATAATTCCCAAAAGAATTCCAGGAATAATTCCCAAGAAAAAATGTTTTTTAACAAAAAATAGAGGATCCGATAATTTTTTAGTTGCCACCGGGATAGAAGCGCTAGCAATAGCAATAATTCCCAAAAGAACCATTAAGAGAGCCGATATGGAAAGAATAAAATCAGGTTTTGTTTTCTTTTTCATAAGCAATTTCTTTTATATATTTTTTAAAGAGATTGCCCCGATGTTTGTAGTCTTTAAACAGGTTGAAACTTGCTGCCGCCGGTGAAAGAAGGCATATTCCTTCCCTTTTGGTATTATTAAACGCTTCCTCTACTGCTTTTTTCATATTTTGAACCAAGAAAACTTTAATTTTTTGCAGTTTTTTATTTTTCAAAGATTTCAAAATTCTTTTGTCAGTATCAGGGAAAAGAATAAGATTTCTTACTTTATATTTTGGAAGCAGGCTTAAAAGAATTTTAAAATCCTGTCCCCTATCGTATCCTCCCAAAATAAGAGTATCAACTTTTTTCAAAGCTTCCAATGCTAAAATGCTTGCTTCAGGAATGGTTGCCAGAGAATCGTTGTAAAATTTAATCTTTTTAAACTCCCCCACAAATTCTAAGCGATGCTTCAAGGGAACAAAAGTTTGTAACCCTTGTTTTATTTTATCATTGTTTATTTTTAAAATTTTTGCCACTGCTATAGCAGCCATAATATTGTATAAATAGGGTCGCAAGGATAATGGTATTTCTTTTAAATGAATTACCTTTTGAGAGTTAAAGAAAAAGATACCATTTTTAAAGCAAACACCTTTTCTTTGACTTTTAAGAGAAATAGGCACTATTTTTGATTTTACATTTGATGAGAAATCTTTCAGCAAAGGAATGTCTATATTTACTACAAAAAAATCTTCTGCTTTTTGCCATCGAGCAATATTCTTTTTAGCGCTGAAATATTCTTGAAAGTTTTTATAATAATCAAGATGCTCCCTAAAAATATTTAAAAATATTGCTATATGAGGGCTTATCTTTAAATCAGATAATTGATGAGAAGAAAGTTCATAAACAAAATAATCGCTTTTGCTTTCAAAGAAATCAAGAGCAGGTTTGCCAATATTCCCTATCAACTTCACCTTTTTATTCGCCTTTTTTAAAATATGATAAATGAGTTTTGCCGTGGTGCTTTTTCCTTTACTTCCTGTTACGCCAATAGTTTTCTTGTTATGCTTTTCTAAAAAAATATCTGTTTGCGAGGCAATAATCTGTTTTTTAGTTATAAACGGAGCAATCTCTTTTTGAGGAATTCCCGGCGATTTTATGATAACTTCATAGTTTTTTAAATGTTTCAGGTAGTTTTTTCCAAGATGTAGATTAATATTCTTGTCTTTTTTAATGATTTTTTGAAAATTTTTTGAAAGTTGAGAAAAATCTTTTTGGTCTGCTAACCCAATTTTCTTTTTAGGAAACTTTTTTCTCAAAAAGAAAAAAGTTGACTCCCCTTCTCTGGCAAGCCCCAAAATGATGATTTTTTTCTTTTCTATTAAATCTAACCTCACTTTTTTAGAATATCATAAAACAGTTTAGGTATAAAGAAATAAATAAAGAAAAAGGCGTCCTTAGTAGGACGCCTTGGTTTTTACTAAACAAAGAGTAATTCTGTCTTCTTTTGAAGTTGTGTCCACTCAAAGATAAGATCAACAATAGCAATAATTGTTTGCGATGTTTGACAAGGAGCAATGTCAAACATTAAGGAATCTTCAACTATACTAAATGCTAAGAGATTTGGGATCTTAATAAGATCTTGGGCTAGAGGATGTGAAGATTTTTCGTTGATTTCTTTTTCGGTGATGATCCAATTTACTGAACCCTTGATTATCCAAGGGTTTATTACCAAATAAGCAAAGCGAGAAGGCAATGGACGAGGAATCTTTTTAAGGACAACGACAAAACCCTTCTGCTTAAATACCATCTTTTCTCTTTTTGTTTTTATTGACCACCACACATATCGCCACCAATCTTTTATTTTCATTTCCACTTCCTTCTTATAAAAGTCGAGGTTGCTTTACTCTTTGAAACCGGGCTATCTCTTCTAGTTCTGCTATCACCCTTTCGGGGTTTATCTTGCCCCAGTTTAGTTCTCCTACCGGCAAAGGCACGCTTTTTCTCTTCCAGTGAGCACATACTTCTAGATAATCACAGAATCTGCAGTGATCTCCGTAATTTTTAGGGAAAATTGCCAAGTCGCAGTTTCGCAGAAAAGCCATTACCAAAAGAATGAGGTCTAAATAATCGTCAATCGTTCTTGGGGTAATGACGGCGGACTTATCGATTTTTCTGCCAGTAATTGGACATTTTCTCTTGTAACCTAATGGATATCTTATAATTCCGGCCTCTTTTCTGCCATAGAGTATTCTAAAAGCAAGACTGTAAATAGTAAATTGATAGCTATGATGAACAGGATATTGAAGTCGAGCATCTTCTAATCCGTAATCTTGCCATCCGGTTTTAAGGTCTAACAACCACCATTCGTCAGAAACTTCTCTAATCTGATCAATAGATCCTACAAGGGTTACTCCGTTTATTCCCGGCAAGGTTACAGAGAACCTTTTCTCTACTGCCACAGGAAAAGGTGCATTGTGGTTATCTTGCCAATACTTTCCTATCATTGAAGCCCCAAGTTTTAAGAATTCCTGAATCTGTTCTTGCGGATCTTTTCCAGAATCAAACCGGATATTTTCTTTACCTGTCTCCTCTATGATTCTTTGCCAGTTATGAATCCATAGTCTGATGGCACTCTTTTTAGTTTGAGGTACAAGTTGAGTTTTTCCTTTGTGAATCCTTTTACTCCTTTGATTTTCGTTCAATCGGTAAAATCCAGCAATGGTGCGGTGTACTGCCACTCCAAAAATGGCTTTTATCCATTTGGGAACGCTAACGCTTTTTATATATGCAAGGTAGTAAGAAAAGGGACAGGTTTGCCATCTTTCAAGTTTCGAAGCAGAAATTTGCATTGCCATTCTCTTCACCTCCCTGGTTGAGTTGGAAATGAACTTTAAAATTATACAAGAAAATAAAACAAAAGTCAAAATAATGACCTTATAAAAATTGGTACAAGGTCCAACCTTGCAATTTTTATTTGTGGAGGATTTTTTGAAATTCTCTCAAAAGATAGGGTGTTTTTCCTTCTTTTTTTGCTTTTTCTAAACAAAGGGAGAAAATTTTTATAGATTCTTTAGTTGTGCCTACGCACTCAAAAGGTTTAAACTTTTTCTTTCCCGTAAGTTGAAGCATTATTGGTAAAAGGTTTTTGTCCTCAAATAAAATTTTGCCAAAAATATCAACCAGTTGTTCTTTTTTAAGAAATGGATATAACGATGCAAAAACAAAAAGACATTTTGGGCACTTTCCGCACCACTTTGATTTTCTGGCAGAAATTTTAAAAGCATTATTACAACTTAAAAAGGCATTGTGATATTGGGTAAATTGAGAGAATATTTTTGCGATTTCTAAATCAGACAGGTTACGTATAGGGCTATAAATTCTGATATTCTGAACTAAAAATCTTTTTCTATAGTTATTAAAGAGCTTTTCAAATTCGCTACTTTTTGACCATTGATGATTTATCCATCTTTTTTTATATTTCAAATTGGGCTCATTGGCGCTTTTTTCCCACGCAAATGCCACTTTAGGATATTGAAATATAAAAGCCGTAAGAAGAGTCAGAAATGACAAGAAGGCAGAAAAAGGTACATGGCCGTTTAAATATCCCTTTGAGTTTAGTTTAAAAATCTTTGGGTCTATTTTTCTTTGAGCAATAATTACTTCTTTGACTTTTGATATTTTTGCAATTTTTCTTTGGGGGGGTTTGGGGTTAAAAAGAAAAACGCCTATTTTTTTTGTCTTTGATTTTTCTGATTCTAGCACAACTATAGAGTCCTTCCCTCCTCCGATTGGGATAAGAACTTTATCAGGGTGCGCTTTTATTTTTCCAGTCCTGTATAATTTTTTTTGAGGATTGTCCTCAATTTTTAAAAAACCCTTTTGAGTAAAATCAATTTTATTTTCATAAAAATACTGACCCATTCCTTTCAAAATAACTTTTCTTAAAAATTGCTTGCCCTCTTTTGTTAAATTTCCCGCCTTGATAAAAATTTTTGGAGAGCAAGTAAGTTTCCAGTAATTTAACATTTCAATTAGCCCTAAATGAAAAACAAGATTTTCAAGAGTAGATCTGTCAATTGTTTTGATTTTTTTTGCGGGTATATTTTTTAAAATAATGTCTGTTTTAAACTTTAAATCTGGCTTGATGGAAAAATAAAAGGAAATCAAAAAGTTGCCATTCTTAAACTTATAAGAATAGTTTTCATAAACAAACTCAGGATATTTTTTTCGTAGAAGAGTTGTTTTTTTCATTTTTTTCCAACACAGGGAGATACCCAATCTCCCCGACCCCCTCTGTGGATTTTAGGTGATTGGTTTTTCAAATTGTTAATTTCTAACACCTCTATCCTAATAACGCAATAGCTACTCCCACAATTGCAGCGATGATACCAATTACCCAAAATCTCATTGTTACTTTGTAATGAGGCCAACCCTTTCCTTCGAAGTGATGATGGATTGGAGCCGCTAAAAACAATTTTCTTTTGAAATATTTCTTCCAGAAAAGTTGAAGGATTACTGAAAGCGCCTCTATTACTAAAAGAATGCCGATTATAGGCAAAACTAATACAGAGTTTGAAAGAAAAGCCACCACTGTGAGAGCAGCGCAAAGAGCCATTACTCCGGTTTCTCCCATATAGAAACGGGCTGGAGGAATATTAAACCATAAGAAAGCCAGAATGGCTCCGGCAATTGAAGCGCAAAAAGCGGCTAGGTCAATTTGCCCTCTAAAAAAAGCAATTGCTCCGTAGGCGCCAAATATTGTTGCAAAAGCCC
>CAYNAX010000014.1:0-9159 GCA_964395745.1 uncultured Candidatus Saccharibacteria bacterium
TTCTTATTAAAGAATTCTAACATTTTTGAGAGGGGCCAGCAGTTTATATTTCTCCGCCCTTTTGTGTTTTACCTCTGAAAACGAAACCCAAATATTTAGCAAAATTTACTCTAAAAACCTGAGGGTAGAAAGCATTTGGTTAAAAATATCTGTAGCATCAATGACTTCCATTTTAGGTACTTCGCGTTTTGCCTTAATAGTTACAAATTTATTAATAAATTCTTCTCGCGAAAAAGTGGTTGTATTTGGGTCATAAGAAGGAGAAACTTCGATGATTAGATAGGGTATAACTGGGTGCTCTTCTAAATAAAAGCGGATTCTCCGAGAATTTTCAGAAACTCTACCAAGAACATTATCCAGGTCTTCTAATGTGACTGAATCAGGAAATTCTATTATATATTTGTATTTTTTATTTTTATAAATCCACCAACCGGGTTTAGTTGAGGGTTTTACTCCCGTTGGCTCTAATACTTCTTTTTTTTCAATAAATTTAAAGGTGTTCTCGATTTTTTCGATTAAATCACGATATTGACTAAAATATTCTTCTGTCCCGCTCGCCCCTCGTATTACATAGATATAACCATCATCGCGTACAAAATATGTAAACACCCCCAGAAAATCTTCATCAATCAATCTTACCGCCAACTCATTTCCTACTAGAATTCTTTCTCCTCTCATGAAATCGGGATGATGAGAAAAAAGATAGTCTACAGAACGGTTTTTGTAATTTGGGAAACGATAAATATCTATGGTAACTTTTTCGTATGGCTTAATGTCCTGAAATCCCGGATTTGATTCACTACTAATTCTTATCGCCCCTCCGAAAACTGGCCCTAAATAGAAATCTGGAGGGTACTTTATTTCAAACCCCCACAAATCATTCTTATAAGTCTTCCAATTAGCGGTTTCATCCTTGGGAACTTTTTCTAGTTTCTTTACATCAGCAGGCTTGGTAAGAGAAATTGTCTCTTTGTTTATCCCTCTATTAATAACTCTCATATAGCCTAAAATCCCTCCGCCAACCACAGCTAAAATCAACACAATTAAGAGAATTTTTTGATTTGTTCTGTTCCGAATTAGAAATGACATATTTGTTTAATCATTTGTTATCTACTATTTGCTATTTATCATTTAAGATTTTAGATGCGACCTTTTTGACTTCTTATTAAAGAATTCTAACATTTTTGGGAGGGGCCAGCAATTGACAATATCTTTAACTTCTGCCCAGCCACGTCTTGCCTGGGCAATACCAAACTCTATATACCTTAACTGATCTCTCTGGTGAGCATCTGTATTAATTATCATTTTTACGCCCTCTTCTTTGGCTCTTCTGATATGAATATCGTTAAGATCTAATCTTTCTGGAAAAGCGTTGATTTCTAAAATTGTTCCTGTAACTTTTGCCGCCCTCAATATCTTATCAAAATCAATTTGATATTCGTCTCTTCTTTTTAAAATTCTACCGGTAGGATGAGAGATTATATTAATATAGGGGTTCTTCATTGCTTTAATAATTCTTTCGGTCATTTCTTTTCTTGACATCTTAAAATGAGAGTGAATGCCAGCGATTGCATAATCTAAATTTTTAAGGGCTTCGTCATTGATATCAATTGATCCGTCTTTCAAAATGTTTGCCTCACACCCCTTCAAAATAGTAAATTCTAAATTTTCTCCTTTGAATTTCTCATTTAATTTTTCTATTTCTTTATCTCTCTCTCTTAGTTCTTTCTCGTTTAACCCATGTTCTATCTTGAGAGCTTTGGTGTGACTTGCAATACCCAGATATTTGTAACCCATTTCTTGTGCCATTTCTGCCATTTCTTCAATTGTGTTTGCGCCACCATCACGACCTCTCCACCTAATATGGCAGTGTAGATCTCCTTTTAGAGAATTATAACCTATAACCTTGGGAAGTTTATGGTTTAAAGCCGCCTCAATTTCTCCCCTGTTTTCTCGTAATTCAGGGGGAATCCAATCCATTCCTAGAGTTTTATAAATCTCTTCTTCTGTTTTGCCGGCAACCATCTTTTTGCCCTCAAAAAGACCGTATTCGTTAAGTTTTAAACCTTTATCAATGGCTATTTTTCTGGTGGCAATGTTGTGTTCTTTGGAACCAGTAAAATACTGAAGTGCTGAACCATAGCATTTTTGAGGTACAACCCGTAAATCTACATCTATGCCCTGTTGTAACCTAATAGATGATCTTGTTTTGCCCTTGCCCCAAACTTTGGTTACTCCGGGCAAATTCACAAAAACATCCATTACTTTTTCGGCATTCTTAGCAATAACCAAAAGATCTACATCTCCTATAGTTTCTTTTCTACGCCGTAAAGAACCGGCGACATCAATTCGTTTTACTTCTTTGAGTTTTTCTAAAACAGAAATAATTTCCCTTACTATGGGCAATACTTCTCCTAAAAGAAACCTGCCGCCACTTTTTTTAAGAAATTCTATTCCTTGCAAAATATTTTTTTCTGTCTTCTCTCCAAAACCGGGAAGGTTTCTTATCCTTCCCTCTTTTGCCGCTCTTTCTAGATCTTTGAGGGTTTTAATTCCTAATTTCTGATACAATGTCTTTACCATTTTAGGACCCACTCCTTCAACTGAGGTTAACTCATCTATATTAACAGGCATTCTTTTTTTAAACTCCTCATAATAACTGATCTTTCCTGTCTTGATATATTCTTCAATTTTTTGAGCAATACTCTTTCCAATTCCCGGAATATCCTCAAGGGCTTTGATGCCTCCTCTAAGATAAATTTTATCCACCCCTTCATCCAAATTCTCCAAAGTAATTGCTGCTTTTTCGTAAGCGTATGGCTTAAAGGGTACCCCTTCCATCTCCAAAAAATAGGCGATGTCATACAAAATGTTGGCTATTTCCTGGTTAATCATTATGGGGTTTGAATTATTTTTTACCAACTAAAGTAAAATAGATTTCTCTTTGTCTTGGACGATTATCAAAATCTATAAAAACTATTTGCTGCCAAGTTCCCAAAAATAATTCTTTATTTTTTATTGGCACAGTCAAAAAGGGATTTATAAGAGAAGACCTTATATGCGCGTATCCGTTACAATCTCCCCATTTCTGGCAATGGAGATAATTGTTTGAGACAGGAGCAATTTTATCAAGGGTATTTCTTAAATCTTGAATTAAGCCGTCTTCGTATTCTATTGTTGTAATTCCACAGGTAGATCCAGGACAGGATATTAAACAAATGCCCTCTTCAATATCAGATCGCTCAACTATTTCCTTAACTTTTTGGGTAATATCAATTATTTCGTTATTGCCTTTGGTGGAAATGATTATTTTCTCCATATCTTTTATTATACAACTTCATCAAGCAAATTTATAAGTTCTTTGGCGTTCTCTGGAGCATATCCATAAAAATCATTGTTAAAGTATACAAAAACATCTTTCCCTTGTTTTATGTATTCTGCTATTTTTTGGGCTAACTCTTTCAAATCTTTGTCTGAATATTTGGAAGCAAACAAAGCGCCAGGCCCATGCATTCTTATATATACAAAGTCGGCTGTAATTGTTTCTGACTTAGGATAACGAGAAGAATCAGATATTACCCAGGCTACATTGTATTTTTTCAATAAATCAAAAACTTTTTTATCTATCCAGGTTTTATGACGGAATTCAAAAGCATATTTCAGTGGGTAGTGAGTAGTGGATAGTGAGTAGTTGGCAAGAAGCTGTAAAAACTCCTTTAATCTCTGAATGTTTTCTCTGTCTGCCTTAAATGACGGAGGAAATTGAAATAAAATTGGCCCCAATTTTTCTTTTAAATTTAGGGCGTTCTCAATAAATTGACCCCAGGACTCCTCAACACTTTCTAATCTTTTTATGTGAGTAATAAACCTCGATGCTTTTGTGGAAAATACAAAATCTTTTGGTGTTTGATTATACCATTTTTGAAATGTAGTAGCGCGAGGAAGATGGTAAAAAGAAGAATTAATTTCTGTGGTATTGAAATGGCGAGAATAAAAATTTAGGTAATCTGAAGGAGGTAATTTTGGAGGATAAAAAATCTCTTTCCAGTGAGAATAAACCCACCCTGAAGTACCAATAAATATTTCTGCCTTATTTTTGTGGGCCATTTAATTTTAAAAGATGGTACTTAAATTTTTCGTCGAGTTGAGCAATTAAATCTAAAAGTAGTTTGTCGTCAACAACCTCTTTTATTCTTACCCACCAAGGAACAATGGGAAATTCTTTGTCTTTCAACCAATAATGAGTTGCTTGAAAAACATTTTCTACCTTATCTAGTTGATACACAAATCTTCCCTCTTTTGTTAATCTTTCTTCAAACTCAACCCATAGGTTTTTAATTTCATTGGCAATCTCTCGCGGTAAAAGTTCTGTTGTTCTTTTTAAAGATTCCCATTCTTTTTGTTTCTTTTTAATCAGCCACTCTATCTTTTTATTTTTGGGAATTCTAGCAGGTTTTTTTAAAATATCTTTTGAAATTTTCTTTAAAGGATCATATGGGGTTTGATCGCCTGCATAAATTTCGCATAAATCATGTATCAGCCCTAATTTCATAGTTTTGTTTGGGTCCAACCCTTTTTTTTCGCCTAGAATCCACGAGGCTATAGTTAAATGAAATGTATGTTGGGCTACTGTCTCTACATCTCTTACACCCGTCATTACCCAGCCCCGGCGCTTGAAACTCTGAAGAAAAGAAACACCCAATAAAAATTGGGCTATTTTGTCATATAAATCCTCCTGGCTTGTTTGTTTATGAGCATCAATTTTTTCAACTAGGGCTTTTTTAATTTTAAGAATTTGCGGGTTTCTAATCTCTTTGTCTAAAATCTGGCTATATAATAAAAGATTTTTCTTTTTTAAATGAATTATTTTTTCTATCTTAACAATTTCCTGGGCTACCCTACTGAGTTTTGTCTTGCCGTTTAAAGTTTGCTGGTTAAGTTTTTTAATTTCCTCCTTTGTGTTTTTGGGCAATAAAGAAATCATGTGTCGCCATTCTTGCTCATTTTCGCAGCTTTGATATAGATTAGAAACCAAAACCATTTTTATCATTTTATCCGCATCAAGATTGTTTAACCTCGCATATACAAAAACAAAAATGGCCTCCAGAAAGGCATGGTCAGCAATGGTTCTAGTTTTTATCGGCTTATTATTTATAAAAATTTGTTTCTTTGTTCTTCTTGCCTTTTCTATTTCTAGAAGAAAATCTACTATTTTTGTCATATGAAGATAAAAAAGGGCTTATCGCCCTTTTTAAGACCTTTTACTTATTACTTATTGTATTTAATTTTTTTAATTTTATATTCTGCTCTAATTGATGATTGAACAATTACTTTTTCGCCAATAGAGCGACCTAAGAGCGCTTTACCCACCGGTGACTCATGACTAATTCTCCCTGCCATAGGATCGGCTTCAATCGGTGTCACTATAGTAAATTCATCTTTTTGTCCGTTTATTTCTACCTCTACTGTTGCTCCTAAATGAACTATATGTCTTTTATGTTTTGGAGGAGGTTTCAAAATCTCGCAATTTTTGAGGATTGCTTCTATCTCTTCTAACCTGCGCTCTACAAAACCTAGATCTTCCTGAAAGGTAAGATATTCTGCATCTGGACCATGCAAATCGGCTATATCGGGAGCCTCTTCCTCCATTATAATTTTCTTCTGCTCCTTTAATTTCTCTAGTTCCCGCGATAATTTCTCAAATCCCTCCTTTGTAAGATAATATTTTGTTTCTGCTACCATAAATTTACTCAATATTTTATAATAACCACCCCCAAAACATTGTCAAGCAAAAATTTAGAGAAAAAGAACTTCTAACAAGTAAGGTGAAAAAAGCCTACCATTGCGCCAATTTCCTCTTCTTTTCTTTCTAATAAAATATTAAAGGTCTTAACCGCCTCTCCGGTATGGTCGCTTATTAACTTTATTTTTTTCTTTTCAAGAAACTCCTTTAGTTCTTGTGTGATTTTTGCCACCCCATAAGCACCTGTTCCTATAATAATAATCTGAGGGTTAATTTCCAAACACTGCTTTATATCATCTATATCAATAATGTGCCCTTCCTTTCTCCACCAATCCAAAACCTCAAACTCATATTTTTGAGAGGGGTTTTTCCTTACTCTTATCTCTATATCATGAGTATATTTTTTTCCGTTTATAATAATTTCTCCGAATTGATATTCTTCAATCATTGTTCTCAAACTTAATAATTGTTATCTCTGGAGGAGAATTAAATCGGAGTGGCAAAAAAGTTTCACCAATACCCCTGTTGATATACATAAAAACTTGTTCTTTGTGAAACAATCCTTTTTTATAATGCCTATCATAGGCAAGGGGTAAAATCAATTTTGTTAATAAGGGTATATCCGCCTGACCACCATGAGTGTGTCCGCAAAGAATGAGAGCATTTTTAAGGTTTAACTTTCTAAATATCTCTGGAGAGTGAGCAAGAATAATTTTGGGATAATTTTCAGAAAGGGGTAAAACTTTAGAAACATCATCATGGTGAGTATGAGGATCGTCAATTCCCACTAAAATAATGTTATCCTCTAATATTTCTTTCTCGTTTCTTAAAACCTTAATACCACTCTCTTCAATGATTTTTAAAAACTCCTTTAACTTTGGGTTTTTGTGCTCGTGATTTCCTAAAACCATTATAGGCAAATTTCTGGATCTATTTCTTAACCCTGAAACAAAAATTCGAAATTCTTTTAGGTTGCTCGCTTTTCTGCCGATAAGATCTCCTGTAATAAAAAGATAATCTGGGCGAATTTCGTCTAAAATTTTAAGCAACTTTTTTGTTTTAAAAGAGTTTCTCTTAAAATGTACATCTGATATTTGAACAAAAGTTCTGTTTCTTAACTCGCGAGAGACATTCTTAAGAGGAACAATGATTTCCTCTTTTTTGATTCTGTTTGGCTCAATTAAAAAACAATAAACGCCAAAAGAAAAAACCAAAAGAAGCAATAGCTCTTTTAGCATTGCCTTCTCTAAAAATGATTAATTATTTTTAGTAGCGCGCCGAGAATTAAAAATAAAGATAACAAATAAAAGGCTTTTGGCATTTTGTAAGAATGTTTTTTCTCTAATACTTTCTTGTATAAAGAAACATCTATGATGCCCTCGATACCAATGGCTATTGCCCCACTAAGTCCGATAATCTCTATAAAATTCTTAAGACCCGCCAGATAAAAAAGTAGGGGGAGAACTATAGCAATTGCCCAAGAGGTTATATGTGAAAGTTTTAAATCGTACCAAAGGGTTTTTTTAAGAGTCAAACCTAGAGTAAGAAAAGAAGTAAAACAAGTAATTATCCCAAAGAGGTATCCTAACTTAAGAATATTTTTCCCCAGGTAATTATCCAATCCCGAAAATGCTTCTCTGGAAGTATTTCTTCCCATCACTCCTACAATAATAAAAGAAAAGAGAAGATAAACAAAAATAGCAATTATGATACCTGAAACAATAATTCTCCTTAAAAGTTTTCTGTCTCCTTTTACCACTTCTTTTATTTCTGGTACCACTGCCGAACCCCACAAAGAAAACAAAACTACTCCATAAGGCAAAAGTATATTTTGAGAACGAAAAGCAGAAAACCGAGCAAACGAAATTTTTGGCAAAGCTTTATATGCTAAAAATGCCAGTAAAAGAAAAAAAGAGAGGTTAATTAATATTTCGCTCAAAGAGATGCTTTTAATGTCTTTGTAAATGAGAATACTGCCAACCAGAAAGAAAATAAGGGTGTATAAAAATGGTGCTCCTCCAAAAATTGGCCCTAGTAATTGAAATAAAAAATCACCTCCTACCAATAAATATGCCAACTGGGCGCCAAAAAGCCCCACAAAGATAGATAAATAAGCAAGAGCCGCCCATTTTTTTCCTAAATACAATTCTGCGTATCCGGGAAGCCGATGTAAAGATTTGGTTTCTAAACACACTTGGGCAAAAATTAGGTGAACCGTTATTGCAAGCGCGCCCAAAAGAAGAAAATAAATTATCAAAGATAAAAAACCTGCCTGAGACGCTACCCAGGGCAGAGCAAAAATTCCCACGCCAATAACAGTACCAACAAAAACAAAAAGCCCTCGCCAAAAAGGAGAGATCTTTATCATTTTTTTGTTCTAAAAATAATCTTTTCTATCAGATAAAGGCCTGTTAGAGTTAAAACTCCCAAAAGGGTGGCAAAACTTGCCAAAATATATAATTTAAAACCTACAGCCACCCCAATGGCGGCAACCAGCCATAAACCAGCAGCAGTGGTTAGTCCCTCAATATGGTCGCTCCTGAAAATAATTAATCCGCTGCCAATAAAACCAACTCCTATCGCAATTGCTTGAACTGCCCTTAAAGGATCTAAATTTATTCCTTGAATCTTGTCAAATCCTAAAACAAACTCTCTGGTAATGATAGTAAAAAGTGCTGACCCCATTGCTACAAGCATATATGTTCTCAAGCCCGCCTCTTTCTTTCCATATTCTCTTTCCAAACCTAAAATTCCTCCCAACACTGCTGCTAATAACAATTGTAAAACAGGTTCTATGCCTTGAATCATAATTAATAGTTAATAAAAACAATAAAAATATCGCCTGTTTATTGTTTAAAGTTTATCGTTTTCGTTTAAAGTTTATAAACCCTATATCCTTCTCTTGCCTTTTTGGTAAGTTTTAGTCCTATCGCCTTTCCTTTTGTCGCTCTTTTAATTTTTTTATGATCTATCTCCATTGATTTTACAGTTTGTTCAAATTCTTTCTCTCCTCCCTTAATTTTTATTTTGTCACCAACACTAAGAGGTGCTTTTAACTTCACCACCGCTACCTTAATTTTTCCATAATAGTGCGTAATCCTCCCCACCAATTTTTCTTTTTTCTTTACGGCTTTCTTTGAGGATTTCTTTTTTGTAACTTTCTTTTTCTTTTTTGAGGTGGAGGTAGCTTTTTTCTTTTTGGGTTTTTTCTTGGAAATTCTTCTCTTTGATTGTGTTTTTGTTTTCTTTTTGGGCATAGATTTTTTATAAAAAAGACCTTTTTATTCTATCTTAACATAAACAAGAAATGCTTCCAATCTAAAAATTTTCAAAAATTAAAAAATTGTTCTCTAATCTTTTCTGTGGTGCGCCCTCCGCGACTCGAACGCGGATCTTTAGCTCCGGAGGCTAACGCT
>CAYNAX010000015.1:0-8884 GCA_964395745.1 uncultured Candidatus Saccharibacteria bacterium
ATAACACTTCAGACAAAGAGAACAGAATTCGGCCTATTGTCTGCTTGGGCTTTTAGTTTTTAATAAGAAAGGGCAGTCCTTTGTAAAGGACTGCCCTTGAATTTTATCTTGAGATAAAGAGTTCGGCGTCGGCTCTAACTTTTACAAAATGGAAGAAAAGAAGCGTCATCTTAGCAATAACTTCTATAAGAACGGGGTGCAACTTCAAATTATACATAAGATCTTTTATCATCCGAAAATGTTTCTTGCCCAAAGCTTCAACAGTTTCTTCTTCAAAATATCTCATAAGAACTCCAAATCTCCACTTGTATGCTTTCTCTATTCTTGCCTTGTAATAATCCAATGGTTGAGAACCAGTGCCGATTGTGGGCCATTTATAACCATTAGCAAAATAAACCGGAAGAAACAGTAAAGCAAGAATAACACCTACATCATCCATTGCTCTTTGGCTTATAATATTAGCACAACATACATTTAGCGCTCCGGAACCAACAACTCGTGCCGCCTCAGTAACTTCTTCAACCATAACATTAAAAAATGTTGGCGACTTCTCTTCTATCTTGTTTAAAATACCGTCCCATCTCTGATTGCCTACTATTTCTTGTGCCATTTCAAGATCGCGATTTTTCACTATAATAATTTCTTCCTGTTCTAATCCCTCTGTCCATTTAGCCAATACCTGCCTCTGAAATTTCTCTAAATCATGATCCTCCATTTCTATCCCCCCCTTTTTATTTTAAAGGTTCAATTTTGCTCCCATAAATTTAACACAAAATTCTTAAAAATCCAACCTCTCCTCTTTCAAACTGCTGTATTACCATTGCCATGGCAATCTTATTACAGCGGTTTGGTGTCTTGATTTAGAAAAATGAGTTAGGTTAGAAAAGGGTTTTATTGGCTGCTCTGTCGGCGAGTTTATTTTCCTCTCTGGGAATCAACTTAAAAACAACTTTTTTAAATTCTGTTTGGAGATTCCAAACTTCAATAAATAATTTTTGAATTTTCTCATCTAAAATTTTATATTCTCCATTAAGTTGAGATACCAGAAGTTGAGAGTCAGATCTTATTTCAATCTCGCTTTCTTTTGCTTTTTTCTTTCCATAAAGAAGTTTTATCTTTTTGAGCGCGAGGATAACTGCTTGATATTCTGCTTCATTGTTCGTCGCTTCCCCTATCTCCTTGCTATATTCTTTCAAAACTTTGCCATTTTTATCGCAAATTACTATCCCTACTGCCGCAGGACCAGGATTTCCTTTTGAGGCTCCATCTGTATAAACAATAAATTTATTCATTTCGTTTTTTTTAAAAAATAATTAATAAGACAACTTTTAAATTTTTCTAAATTTTCCTTTTTTAATCTGCATCCGCAAGCAGGAGCATGCCCTCCAAAAGAAATCAAAAGATCTTGGCAATGCTGCATTGCTTTTACTCCATCAAAGCCCTTAGGCAATCTTGCCGAACATATGGCCTCATCTTTGGTATATTTAAAAAGAAATACAGGCTTTTTATATTTCTGGCATATTTTTGAAGCAACTATTCCTATCATTACTGTAAGCCAATTCTCGTCGCCTTCATATATAATAACTTCGTTTCCATTAATTCTTTGTTCCACTTCCTCCAGCATTTTTTGAATCTTTTCTTTCTTTTCAATACTCTTTCGATACAGATCTTTAGCAATTGCCCGCGCCTGTCTTTTTGAATTAGTAGTAAGTAAAATATAGCTTTCTGTTAAATCATTTATTCTGTCAGAACTGTTAAGCGGAGCAATAATTTTTTGATATAAATCCGAGAGTAAATCTTCCCGGTAATCGGTAACTTCTTTTAAAGCAAGAAGTCCTGTGCGTTTGGTATATTTAAGCGCCATTAAACCCTGCTGAATGAGTTCTTTATTTTCTCCTTCTTGAGGCATCTGATCTGCCAAGGTAGCTAAAGCAGCAAGTTCTAAAAATGAGTCTGGAGACCATTCTAAATAATTACTCTCTAAAACATATTTTGAAACTTTGTAAGTAACTCCTGCGGCGCTGAATTTTTTAAAAGGGTATTGTTCTCCTTTTTGTTGTGGGTCAACAACCACTTCTGCTTTAGGTAATTTTCCGATTATTTTGTGATGATCTACGATCGCTACCAAAAATCCTTGTTTTTTGAGTTCTTCCACCTCGTCAAAATTCGTTACCCCACAATCAAGAGCCACAAAAACTGCCGGGGAATATTTTTTTAATTTCTTGAGGGCAGTGGAAGTAATCCCATAACCATCGTTTTCTCTGTCGGGAAAATAAACGATGGGCTTATTTTTTTTCTTATAATTTTGATTTAATAATTCCAGCGTTTCTTGAAAAATTACTATCGAGGCAATACCATCTAAATCCGCATCGCCATAAAGAATAAATCTCTCATTATTTTGAGAGGCCTTAGAAAGAATTTGAGATAGTTTTTTTGTTCCCTTTAATAACTTATTCACAAAATTCTAAACTACTTATTAAGGGCTTCTATTCCCGGTAGAGTTTTGTAAGCAAGATATTCTAACATTGCTCCGCCCCCTGTTGATACAAAATCAAAATAATCCAGCCATTTTTGTTCATCTAAAAATTTAATTGTGTCTCCCCCACCGATAATTGATTTGGAGCCACCTCTTATAATCGTTTGAGCAATTCTTCTGGAGCCTTCTTGAAATTCCTTTTCTTCAACAAGCCCTAAGGGTCCATTCCATACTACTGTCTTTGCTTCTTTTAAAATTTCAGAAAAAATCCTCACTGTTTCTGGCCCAATATCAAAACATTCTTCCTCTCTTCTTATCTTGCCCATGGCTGCAATATGAATATATTCTTTATCTATTTCCTTAAGGCTTACTACTCCATCAACCGGCAAATGCACCTTTGGGTTTGTAAGATTAATTCTGGAAATTGCCTCTTTGATTTGGGGATCCATAATAAATTTCCCAACAGAATATCCTTTACCTGCCAAAACTACATTAGCAATTTTGCCTCCAATTAAGATGTGATCTACCAGTTCAAGCAATTCCCCAATCAAAGGGATTTTCGTCTTGGTTTTTGCTCCTCCCAATACTAATACAAGAGGTCTTTGGGGGTTTTTGATGAGTGGAGATAAATTAACTATTTCTTCTTCAAATAAAAGCCCGGCAAAAGAGGGCATTAATTTTGGTAAAGAAACAATTGAGGCATGTTTTCTATGTGAAGCCCCAAAGGCATCATTAACATAAACATCTCCAAGTTCGGCAAGTTGTCGAGCAAATTTTTCATCGTTCTTTTCTTCGCCCTGATAAAATCTGATATTTTCAAGAAAGAATATTCGCCTGGGAACAAATTTTTTTATTCTCTTTTTTGCAAAGAACCCGTTGAAATTATTAATAAACTCTACTCTCGTTTTCAAAAGTTCTGACAACCTTTTAGCAACCGGTTTTAGGCTGTGCTTTCGCCCCCCAAAAAGAAAAGAACTTTTTGGTTTGGGCCTATCCAAATGGCTGATAATTACTATTTGGTTATTGTTTTCCAAAAGATATTTAATGGTAGGGAGGACTTTTCTAATTCTAAAATCATCAACAATCTTCCCGTTTTTAATCTCAACATTAAAATCACATCTTAGAAGTATTCTTTTATTTCTAATATCTGATTGTTTTATTGTTTTCATAAATTTATTAATTTTATTTAAAAGAAATTTTATCTCCGGGTTTTATTATTCCCTCCTCTTTTATTTCTCCCTCCTTCTTTTTCTGTTTATTTTCCTCTTCCTGAATTGCCTTGTCTAATATTTCTCTTAATTCATCAATTTTTGGTTCTGTTTTTTTCTTTTTTTCTGGGGGTATGTTCTTTCTTTTTGAAAAAAAGGAAATGGGTGGGTTCTTGAGCGCTTCTTTTAAAGAAATGGGTTTAACGGATTCTCTCTTTGCTCGATCCTTTGGCTTCCTTTTAATTTCTTCTTTGACCGGCAAAGACCATTCTGCTATTCTTTCCTCTACCAGATTCCTGACAACCCCATAGTTTTTCTGAGAAACTTGAATAATTTCTTGGCGGAAAGTAGTTTTCGGTTTTGAAAAAGGAGGAAGGGTTTGAGCAGAAAAGGGCTTAGCTGCTACCCCATCTATCATTAATTTTATATAAATATTATACTTTGGTAAATTAACAAAATCTTCTTGGGTAAAATAAGGAGAAAATTCTTTCTCTAGAAACTCAGCGTCTTCTGCCCCAATACGAAAAGAAATAAGAGTTCCCACATTGCCAAAAACAGCATCTCTTACTTTTTCCTCCATCTGGGCAATATACTGATGGGCTAAAACCAGAGAGAGCCGATATTTACGCGCCTCAGACAATATATTGGCAAAAGATTCTGTGGCAAAATTTTGAAATTCATCAACATACAAAAAGAAATCCTTTCTTTCCTCTTCGGGTATATCAACTCTTGACATTGCCTCAAGGTAAAGTTTGGTAATAATTAAAGCCCCCAAAAGCGTTGAGTTTGCTTCTCCTATCTTTCCTTTAGAAAGATTAACAATAAATATCTTACCTTGATCCATTATCTTTCTTATATCAATAGTGGATTTCTCCTGACCAATAATATTTCTTATCAATGGATTTGAAACAAACTGACCAACTTTATTCTGAATTGCTGCCGTTGCTTCTACTTCATACCTTTGGGTATATCTCGCAAACTCCTGAAGCCAAAATGCTTTTACTACCGGATCTTTCACCTTATTAACAACTTTCTTTCTATAGTCAGCATCGGCAAGCATTCGATTTATTCCCAACAAAGTAGAACCGGGATACTCCAACAAGGCGAGAATACAATTGTTTAAAATATATTCCATTCGGGCTGACCAAACATCAGGCCATATTTTCTTAAAAACTCCCATCAGGCCTGCTGCTATTAAATGTCTTTCTTCGGGGTTGTAAATCTCCATAATATTAAACCCTATGGGAAAGGCTAGATCGGCAGGATTAAAATAGATAACATCTTTTATTCTTTCTTTGGGGATATAATCTAAAAGTTCTTCAGCCGCCTCTCCGTGAGGGTCTATAAAGGCAATACCCCTATCTGTATTGATGTCCTGAACCGCCATATTAGTTAAAAGAGCGGTTTTACCCATACCTGTTTTACCAATGATATAAATATGCCTGCGTCTATCGTCAAGCTTAATACCAAACTTCTTTCTTGTATTTCTAAAGTTAGTTTCTCCTATATAAGTTATCTCTTTTGAGAATTCTATTTCCATAAAATATACCTATGTAGGTAAATTTGGGGGTGGCTCGGATTTTTTACTTTCAATTCTCTGAACTTCTGGAGCAGGTACTGCCTCTCTTCCAATACAATGAAAAAGCGTTGCTAATTCTTCTGTATTAAAAATAAATTCTTTACCGGGCCTAGGGTAAAACAAAGGCATTCTTTGTTTATACCTTTTAAAAATGCGGCGTTTTTTTAAATAAAGAAGGGAGTCATAAAAAAATATATTTAGAAATCCATGTTCATACTTTTTTACTTTTGTAATACTTTTGCCCCAGGGCTTTAAACCGTTGAGATTTTCTGTATTAAAATTGGCGAAAAATCCTAAAATATTTTTAAGATTGGGTTTATAAAATATTCCCTTTTTACCCATAATAACAAATCTTATCCAACATTGAAACATCGGCTTTGAAATTTTATGCTCTATTGCTGCTACAACCTCTCTTTCTCCTGGCGAAAGTTGCATCTCTGGAGGAATTAAATGTTCTTCTTTCTCTATTTTTGGACCTTCCGGCATTTTTCCATAAACCAAAAGTTCAAAAGCCTCTTTTATAATAGGAGGAAACTTGATTTTGGAGGGCGATGGTCTTTTGAGAAATTTATTCACTATTTTTTGGGCTCTATCTTTGAAATCATTATCTCCATTGGTTACCGGCTCAAGTTTAATCTGAACCCAAGCATTTTCTCCCGGCTTCAACTTTGACATTCCTTCAAGTAAACTTGCTAAAGGATCTATTCTTTTTTCTTCTTTTAAGCCAGCCGATTCCTCAAAGAATTTAGGATAAGTTTTTATAGGATAAACATCAGGTTTGGTCACTTCATAATCACAACCCCAAAGGTCCCATTCCTCGTTAGGAATATCTGGGGGCACAAGTTCTGTATAATCTTGGGCTTCTATTATCTCAGCATCAGGATATTGAGCATACAAACTTGACTCCAAAAGATTTCTTACTGCCTTAGGAGCATAAAGATAGAAATGAATTTCTCCGCCCAAACTTACAATCTCAATAAACATAGATAACTGATATTTTCCCTCTATCCATTTTTCCCACCAATCAGGAGGATCATAAAGCATCCACCAACTGGCAAAAACTTGTTCCATTGCTCTAAAAGGTCTTGTAACCTCGCGAGGCATTTTAATTTCCAGCATTTGATATTCTTGCTTTTGAGTCCAAATCTTTTGTCTCCATTGTAAATAGAAAAACAAAAAAGGCCGCCACAAAAGAAAGGGCGGCAAAACCCACCACCAGGTTTTAATAAAAACCCAAACTACCTTAAAAACTTTTGAGATAAAAACTAAAATCTCCTCTGGGATCATTTCTCCAAGTTAATCCCTCTTATTATTGTAACATTCTTTTCCATTAAGAGTAACTTTTTTCTCTTAAAAGATATCTTCCCAATTCATCTCTGACAAACAAATCTTTGTCCTGAAGATTTAACAATATGGTATTTTCTTTTACTTTACGTTGTTGAAGAACCCTTTGAACAATTTCTTCCCGGCTAAGAGGTTGATCTTGCTCTAAAATTTTAACAATAATATCTTTCACTGTACCGGGCTGATATCCCCACTCTGTAAGGGCGTAGATACCTCTACCAATTAGAACAAAATGAGGGCTTCGAATAAGTTCGTTGTGAACGCTTTCCGGGGCTACCGGTTTATCTGAAGAAAAGATCTTATTAATTTCCAGCGCTATTTCTCGAAAATGCATTGGTTCTCCCCTTTTCTTTAAAACAACATATGCTTTATCTCTTATGCTCTTAGGGTTAATCTCGGGCCAATGAACCAAGCCAAAAAGCCCTTCGGGTGATTGTTCTATATACTTTGAGGCCTCAATATAAGAATATAGGGCTTGGGTATGAACCCTAATATCAATAGTTTTTCTTACTTCTTCTAAGGGAAGTATCTGTCTCGTTTTGTCTAAATGTTTAACAATGGTCTTAATGATTGTCTTTGCTTGAAAAACCGCCTCTTTTTTAATTGTCCAAACCGTATATAAATCTTCATCTTCTTTATATCTTTGAAAATCTTCTCCTAAATTTAAAAAGAAATATACATGATTTTGAAATTTATCGCCACCGGTTTCTTGCAATAAAATATCTTCTCTTTTTAAGTTTCCTCTCTGCTTTAAATAATCAGATAAATACCGAACAGGGACAACTAACTCATTCATTTTTGTCTCTCTTATATGATTTAAACTATCGTTAATTATTTGACGCACCCTTTCTCTAGTTATACCAAAATCATTTCCAATAGATTGAAGGGTCTCCATTCTACCTGTAGCAATTCCAAAACGCCTTTCCACTATTTCTCTTTTTCTGGAAGGCAAAATTCCTAGGGCTTGATTTAAAAATTGTTGATATTTTACTTCCATACTTTTAAGGTTTAATTATTCATTTCTCTATTTTCTTGTCAACTTCATTTTGTACCAGCTCACAAGAAGGGGGCTGGCTAAAAATATTGAGGAATAAGTACCAAACGCTATTCCTAAAATTAAAGCCAGAGAAAAGTATTTCAAACTCTCGCCCCCTAAGAAAAACAAAGCCAAAAGCACAAAAAGAGTGGTAAGAGAGGTATTTATAGATCTGCGAAGTGTCTGGTTCAAACTTTTATCTACTACTTCTTCAAAATCTAGGCGAGCAAATTTGAATTGATTTTCTCTTATTCTATCAAACACTACCACCGTATCATTGACTGAATATCCAAAAATAGTCAGCAGAGCCGTTAGAACAGGAAGAGAAAATTCTATTCCTTGAATATGGCCCAAAAACGAAAATATGCCTACAGGAAGCAATACATCGTGAATAAGAGCAATAACCGTAGCAATACCATATTCCCAGGGCTTTGTTCCTTTGCCCATTTTCCTGAAAGCAAATGCCACATAAAGAATAATAGCGACAATAGAAAGGATAATTGCCTTAAACGCTTTTTTGGTGGTCTCTTTTCCAATAATAGAGCCGATGTCTTCAAATATAATGCTTTCGGGATTTATTTCTTCGTTTTTCTTTAACTCAGAAAAAAGTTGCTTTTGGGTTTTGGCATCAATTTCTTTTGCGCGAATAATTACTCCCTTTTCTCCAAATCTTCTAATAGAAATATTTTCAAGGTTTAATTTCTCAAAATATTCTCTTACTGAGGAAATATCCGGCACCTCATTTTTATACTCAAACCTTAACTCGCTTCCGCCGGTAAATTCTATGCTAAAATTCAGCCCCCAAAGCGCTAGAAATATAATACTTGCACTTACCAAGATCAAAGAAAATAGGAAATAAAATTTTCTGTATTTTACAAACGGAAACATTATCCCCACAATTTTTTAATTTTTTCAAGACGACGGCAACTAAAAAGAGCAAAAAACGACCTTGTAATTACCATTGCCGAAAATATGCTCACCAAAATACCAATCATAAGCGTGGTGGCAAAGCCCTTAACAAAACTGGTGCCAATACCAAAGAGAATAAGAGCAACAAGCAGGGTGGTCAGATTAGCATCTCTAATAGAGGGCCAAGCCCTTGAAAAGGCTTCTTCTGTTGCCTGTTTTAAATCTTTACCCTCCTTTAATTCTTCTTTTAGACGCTCGAAAATAAGAATGTTTGCATCTACAGCCATACCTATGGAAAGTATAAAACCTCCAATACCCGAAAGAGTCAAAAC
>CAYNAX010000016.1:0-7716 GCA_964395745.1 uncultured Candidatus Saccharibacteria bacterium
GGCATTCTGCCAGTCCATTTTTTATCGGATTGATCCCAACCAAGATGGGGAACTATTAAGTTCACTTCCCTGGCAGATGCCTTATATGCAGCGTTAACGATAAAAACCGTTTCCAAAAAATGGTAGCAAACCTTTTCAAGATTAGGCAGAAAAGTTTGAATAACAAAAACTATCTGCCTTCTGACATTAACCGGTATGCGTACCTCAAAATCCCCTGTTCCGTATCTATAAATCTCTGGCAGAACGCATTCCTTGCCAAGTTTTTCTGCCACCCTCTTTGCCAAACCAAAATGAGAAGTTCCTGAAATTATTACTACCTTTTCCATCTCCGCTCCCCCCTTTTTTTTAAATGTTCTATATCTTACTAACAATATTATAAATTTCTGTCAATAAAAAGAATACGGGCATTATTTTCTGTTTTTTTTAAAACTTCCCGGGAATCTAATGATTTTATCTGTGCAATTTTTTCGGCGATAAGAGGCAAAGACATCGGATCATTTCTCTCTTTATATCCTGGGGGCGATAGATAAGGACAATCTGTTTCAATCAAAATTTTATCTAGGGGTGTTTTGGCAATAACATCATCCAAGTTGAGTTTGAAAATTATTCCGTTAAAGCCGAGAAAAAATCCCATTTTTGAATACTCTTCTGCTTGCTGGCAAGTTCCAGTAAAACAGTGAATCACTCCTCTTATTTTTTGCTTACTGTTAACAATCTTTTGTTTTAAAATCTCTATCATTTCTTGGTGCGCCATTCGACAATGAAAAATAATAGGAAGGTTTAACTCTTGCGCTAATTCAATTTGTTTTAAAAATATCTCCTTTTGTTTGTTTTTGAATTCTTCTAACCTCCTTTTTGTCTTTGGTTTGTAATAATAATCCAACCCTATTTCCCCAATTGCTACCACCTTCTTATTTTCTGCCAATTTTTTATATCTCTGATAATCGAAATCTTTTTCTAAGACATCCTCTTTGTCAAAATTTTGAATTTTGCCCGTCTGTCCGTCGGGCAGGGGTGGCAATTTTGAATTTTTATTTTTGAATTTTGAATTTACTTCGATATTAATTGGGTGCAAGCCCACGCTTGCATAAACTCCTTCTTTATATTTATTTGCAATCTCAACCGCTTTCTCTGAACTAAAAAAATTAGTGCCTACATTTATCATCCAGATATTTTCTTGTAGGCACTTTTGAATTATTTTGTCTCGGTCTTTATCAAAAGCCTTAAAATTAAGGTGAGCGTGAGTGTCAAACATAATGAAAAGTCAAAAGTTAAAATGCAAAAGTCAAAAGTTAAGGTTAATTAAACTCGGGGAAACAGCGGGGTAAGATCGTTGCTCTCTAATTGTTCTACAATTTTCTCTGAGGTTTTGGGCAAAAATGGTTCCAAAAGTTTTGCTATTATCTTAATTGTTGCTACTAAATTTTCTATTTCCTGCCTATTTTCTTCCTTCTCTTCCCAAAGCCTTTTTTCTTCAATGAGTTTATCGCAAAAGCCAACAAGCTCCCAAATTACTATTAGCGCCTCGTTTAGTTTAAACTCTTCGATTGCCTTATGATATTTTTTTTGTGCTGTTTCAATATTATTTTGAAGTTTTGGGCTTTGAGTTGTGCCTGCCCGTCCGGCAGGCGGGGTTTTGATCTTTGAGTTTTGCCTTGCCTGCCGGCAGGCAGGAGCTTTGAGCTTTCTGGCAATTCCAACAACTCTTGCCACCAAATTCCCTAACCCCTTTGCTAAATCATCATTATATCTTTTCTCAAATTTCTGATAACTAAAATCTCCATCTCTTGTTGTGGGAATTTCTCGCAAAAGATAATATCTTACCGCCTCTGCTCCATATTTTTCAACTAGTTCAAAAGGATCTATTACGTTTCCCAAACTTTTTGACATTTTTTGGCCCTCTACTGTGATAAAACCATGAACCAAAATGCTTTTGGGAAGAGGAAGGTTCAGCGAAAGCAAAATCGCGGGCCAATAAACAGCGTGAAATCTTAAAATGTCTTTGCCAATACAATGCACATCTGCGGGCCAAAACTTCTGAAAATTATCCGAATTAGTGGCAAAGCCCAATGCAGAAATATAGTTTGTTAGAGCGTCACACCAAACATATATTACCTGCTCGTCGTCGCCAGGCACCGAGAAACCCCATTTTAATCTCTTTTTAGAGCGAGAAAAACTAATATCTTCTAATCCTTGGGCGATAAAAGAAAGTATCTCGTTTTTTCTCTCCTCTGGGATAATTTTTAGTTCGTCTTTTTCAATAACTTCTTTTAACCGATCTTGATATTTAGACAATCTAAAAAAATAGTTTTCTTCTTCAATAATTTGAGGTTCTTTTTGGTGATGGGGACATTTACCTTCTACTAAATCTTTTTTTGTAAGAAACGCTTCGCACCCAGAGCAATAAAAACCTTTATACTTTTGTTTATAAAGATCATTGTTTTCTTGAAGTTTTTTCCATACCTTTTCAACGGCAGGCAAGTGTCTTTTTGTATCTGTAGTTCTAATAAAATCTGTATTTGAAATGTTTAAACTTTGGGTAAGTTTTTGAAATTTTTGAGAGATTTGATCTACAAATTCCTGAGGAGTTTTTCCTGCTTCTTTTGCTGCTTTTTCTACCTTTGTTCCATGTTCGTCTGTTCCGGTTAGAAAATATATATCTTTTCCCTGAAGCCGATTATATCTTGCCAATACATCTGCTTGAATTAATTCTAAAGCAAACCCTATATGAGGTGGGGCATTTGTATAAGCAATACTAGTTGTAATATAAAACTTCTCCATTCTTTTATCCCGGGTACACCGCCCGGGGACAGTCCCCCGTTTTTTAACTCTTAGAAACCCTTGATTTTAAAGGCAATTCGAGGGGAAAATTTGCAAATGGCATATTTTTGTTCAAACCAGTTTTCTGCTTATAAAATCTGGTGTTTTCTTTATCTGCATTCCTGCTTTTACATATTCAATATAATTTTTTCTCGCCTCCTCCAAATCCTCTCCGCCAAATATTAAAAATTTTTCCATATTTAAAAGGTTGTCCTTATCCTCTTTATAAAAATAATGTCTAAAACTTCCCCATTTCCACTCTTCTGGACTCTTCGCTAGATTGGCTCTTACGGGATTAAGATCAATATATCGTGCTGCCTCCCAAAAATAAGACTCTTTATTGATGGGGCTACTATAAAATCTGTCTTGAAACAAATGTCCAGATCGCCTGTATCGTTTTTTAAAATAAATCGCATACAAAAAGTTGATACGATGCATAATTTTTGAAATAGGAACTTCTCTTGTTTCAATTTGAAGATGGTAGTGGTTTGGCATTAAGGAAAAACAATAAAAATAAAAAGGGAATTTGTCTTTGGCGTCTTTTAAAATAAGAATAAACTTTCGGTAATCACGACTCGACCTAAAAATTCTTCTTTCGTTATTTCCCCGAGCTACAATATGATAAATTTGATTTGGGGCAACAATTTCTTTTCTGGCCCTTCTCGCCATATTACTTTATTTTAATCAAAAAAATGCCATTTTAAAAATTATCGCCCAGAAACCCTTATTTTACAAGGCCTCCCGAATCAACATTTTAGGGGGACTGTCCCCGAGAAAAAGAGGGGCTGTCCCCAAGAAAATTCCAAGCAATTACTACAAATTCTCCCTTAACCTTGTCTTGCCTTATTGCGTTAATCACTTCTTTTAATGTTCCCCGATAAATTGTTTCAAATTTTTTTGTCAACTCTCTGGCAACCACTACTTTCAGATTGGGCTCTAATTCTTGAAGTTTTTCAAGCGTCTTTATAATTCTATATGGTGATTCAAAAAATACTACTGGATATTTAGAAGTTACAATCTCCTGAAAGAATTTACTTTGTTTTCTTTTGGGAACAAAACCCAAAAATAAAAATTTTTGCATTGGCAAACCAGCAATAGACACTATAGTTGTTAGAGCAGATGGTCCTGGTATAGGAATAATCTCAACTTTGTCGCCAAATTTCTCTATAACTTCTGTGATTAATTCGTTACCTGGATCAGAAAGTCCCGGCGTACCTGCCTCACTTATTAGGGCAATATCTTTTTCCTGTTTTAACAAATCAAAAATTTTTGTTCGTGTTCTTTTGCCCGAACCCTGAAAGTAATTGATAACTGGCTTTTTGATATTATAAAAAGAGAGCAAATTCTTTGCCTTATAAGTATTTTCTGCCAAAATATAATCTACGGAGTGGAGGATTTCAAGTGCTCTTAAGGTAATGTCTTTTAAGTTGCCAATAGGCGTGGCAACAATAAATAATTTAGGCATTTTTCTCTGTTGGAGATATTCCCTTTTCTATTTCTTGGCTTCTTCTTTCTAATATTCCTTTTATAAATTCAAAAACCATTCCAATTAAAGGAATAGCCAAAATTGCTCCTAGTATTCCCCACAATCTTCCTCCTACAAGAATAGAAATCAAAACTAGCGAAGGGGGCAGTCGCAAAAACTTTTTTGTTAAAACCGGCAAAAGAATGTGACCTTCTATCTCCTGTATTATAGTGAAAATTACCACAAAAAAGAGTGCTTTTGGAAGAGAATTCAATGCTATAAGAATTGCTATCATGCCTCCACTAAGTAATGGACCAATAGTAACAATAATGTCTGAAAGGCCGGCAAAAAGTCCGAAAAATGCTGCATATCGAATATTAAGAGCATAACAGGCGATAGCAGTAGAAACTCCCACAAAAATCATTCCTAAGATCCTAGTAGCAAACCATAAAGAAACCTTTTTCTGTGTTTTTGCCCAAATTTTCAGAATCTTATCTTTGTATTCTCTTGGCGTAACCAGATAGATTGTTCTCTCAACTCCTTTTTCTTCTAAAGATAAGAAAAAGGCTATAGTAAAAATAGTAATTGAGGCAAAGACTCCTCCAAAAATTGAACCGACAGCAGTAAAAATATTAACCGAAGCACTATAAAGAGTATTCTCTATTGTCTCTATAAAGGCATCAAAGCTTTCTAGGGCTTTAATATTGAGCCCTCGCAAAAACGGACTGGCCTTATTAAAATATTCTGGAAAGCGTATGCTAAACTCTTTTAGTTCTAAAAATAAAAGAGGAGCCATTTTAAAAATGAAAAAACCAAGCAAAGTGAATATGCCAACATAAACAACAATACCTGCAAGAACACGTGGTAATTTTAATTTTTGAAGAAAATTAATTGCAGGATTAAAAAGTACAGAAATTACTAGAGCAAAGAGAAACCAAACCAAGAGATCTTTGACAAGATAAACAAAATAAAGAAAAGCAAGGGCTGCAATAATTCTTACAATCGTTGCCCACGAAATATCTAATATTCTTGGCTGCTCATAATTGGAAGATTGACTTTGTTTATCCATTTTAGAATTTGTTTAATAATTTTTGGAAACCTTTTCTATTTGAATGAGGCCCGATAAACGCTAGGTTAAGTTTGGCTGGAACAAATAAATCTTGGGCTACCTTTAAAATATCAGATTTTTTAATTTTATCAATCTTTTGAAAGATTTCTTTGGTTTCTTTAACTTTCCCCGTTAAAATATATTGAGCGCCATAAAAAGAAGCCAGGGCGTCTGAGGTCTCTAAAGAAAGAGCCAAACGACCTTTTAAGTGCTGCTTTGCTTTTTCTAATTCTTCCCTGCTTATTCCCTCTTCTCGTATTTTTTTATATTCTTGCAAAATCACCTCTATCGCCTCTCTGGCTTTTTGATTATCAACCCCAGCAGCAGTAACTAAATAACCTGTGTCTGGATTGGCTTCGTAGCTTGAATGAACATAGTAAGCCAAACCCCTCTTCTCTCTTATTTCTAAAAACATTCTTGAAGACATCATTCCGCCCAATATTTCTGAAAGCAAAGAAACGGCATACCTTTTACGGTGAAAAATATTATATGCTCTAAACCCAAGGCAAAGATGCGTTTGTTCGGTCTCTTTAAATTTGGCAATCATAGCTGGGCGAGCCTGCTTTTCTTTCACAGCAGGTTTTTTGACCGACACTCCTTTCCTTATATCTTTAAAATATTTGTTTAGTATTTTCCGAGCCGAACTATCTTGAAAATTCCCCGCAAGACAAACAAGGGTGTTCGGAGCAATATAATTTTTTTTAAAATAGTTAAGAAGATCTCTTTGAGAAATTTTTCTCACGGTGCTTTTCTTGCCGGCAATATCCCATCCAGCAGGCTGATCTCCATATAAAACCTTCTTCCATAACCTCTGCACATCTGCGGCTGGATTATCATTGTACATATTAATTTCCTCAATAATCACCCTTCTCTCTTTTTCTACTTCTTTTGGAGGAATAAGAGAGTTAAGATATATATCCGAAACCCAATCAATTGCTAATTCCAAATGCTCAGAAGCCACCTTGGCAAAATATCCTGTATATTCCTCTCCTGTAAAAGCATTAAATACCCCACCCACTTTTTCTAAAGTTTCAGCAACCTCAATTGGGGTAGGTCTTTTTTTAGTTCCTTTAAAGAGCATATGCTCAAGAAAATGAGAAATACCACTAATTTCTTTCTTTTCATATTTACTGCCCACCTTCACCAAAACCAAAACACTAACCGTAGTCGTGTTTTTATAGGGAATCAAAAGGGCTTTTAGCCCATTTTTAAAACTTATTATCCGATACATAACCTTTTCTGCCTGAGACAATTTCTTATTGCTGAAACTCTTTTTGCCAAAGATAGGCAATTTTTACATTAACTTTGTATTCTACAATTTTGCCATCCTTAATTTCTACTGTTTGGCCAATTATTTTTGCCCCGGTAATATTTTTCTTCTGTTCAGCCGCTTGAGCAATAACATTGCGAAGGGCTTCATCAAAACTATTTGGCGAAGTCCCAATAAGTTCTTTTACTTTTATTACTGCCATAGATAAGTAAGTATTAAATAGTGAGTACAAACGACCTTTACTTAATGATTTGAATTAAAGAATCTTTTTCTTTTCGAGGTGGAGGAGGAAGAATTTTTTCAGGGTATCCTACAGGAATAATCGCCGCTGGCAAGAGATTTTCCTCTAAATTCAAAATTTCTTTGATTTTCTGTTCGTTAAATGCCCCCACCCAACAAGTTCCCAAACCTTGCTCTGCTGCCACTAATAAAAGATTTTGAACGCTGGCAGCAACATCGCAAAAAAGATAATTTTCAAGCCCCCTTTCACCATAATATCTCTCAATCTCTTTGTTTCCACAAGCAACAATTACAAGCGGCGCTTCTTCAATAAACATCTGGTATAAAGAAGCCAAAGCAATTTCCTTTTTGATTTTCGCATTAAAGACGAAAAAGAATTTTCTCATCTGCTTATTTCCAGCAGATGGCGCCCAGATCAACGCTTCAATCAACTTATTAATAATCTCTTCTGGAATTGGATCTGACTTAAACTTTCTAACACTTCTTCTTTTTTTGATAACTTCTAATACAGACATATCTTTTTTTATTCTATGCCTTTTCTTTTTAATTGTAAATTTAAAGATTTTCTTTTCTGTCTTAATTTTAATCAAAATTATGCCATTTTGAGAAATTCGAGCCAAAAACCCAGAAATATCAAGGCCTCCGAGAGCCACTTTAACGGGGACTGTCCCCCCTTTACGGTCGTCCCCCTTTACGGGTCCCCTCTTACGGAAAGTTTTTCTTATTGTAGAAAAAAATGAAAAAATCGGCGAGAACAATTCTCGCTAAGATATCGATAAAATCTGGTCTTGTTGATAATCAGGATTGAAGTTT
>CAYNAX010000017.1:0-7402 GCA_964395745.1 uncultured Candidatus Saccharibacteria bacterium
GTTTTATATCGTAAATTTTTTTCTTTGGCATATTGTAAGTTAAATATTAACTAAAATATATCTTTCAATTCATTTAGATTTAAATGTAAATGAAGCGAAGAAAGAATTTTTAGGAATCTCCGCAGCCGAGCGAGCATGGTTTGAGCGCGTAAGCGCTCAAGAGTGAGGCGAGGACTAAGCGAGTGAACACGCTGGGTGAGTGAGCGCCTGCCTGCCGCCCGCCTGCCGGTCGGGCAGGGCAGGCAGGGTTCCTAAAAATTTTTTTCTGAGCGGATAATTTTTTAAATATCAATGAATTGGCCAGTAATTACAAGCAAATTATTCTAACACCGCTTTAATTCTTCTTACTCCTGCCCCGCAGGACTCTTCTTTAATAATTCTAAACTTTCCTAGTTGATTTGTATTTTCAACATGAGGCCCGGCGCAAACCTCTTTTGAAAAAGCCCTACCAATTGGATCATCTTTTTCTCCGATAATATAAACAGAAACTTTTTCAGGATATCTTTCTTTAAAAAAGGCTAACGCTCCTATTTTCAACGCCTCATCAAGTGTCATCTCTTTTTTTATCACCACCAACCCCTTTTTAATCTGTTCATTAACTATTTTCTCTACTTCTTCTATTTCCTTTGTTGTAAGTTTTCTAGGGAAAGAAAAATCAAATCTTAATCGTTCGGGGTTGATATCCGAACCCATCTGCTTAACCTCCTCTCCCAACACATTCCTTAATGCCTGATGTAAAAGATGCGTTGCTGTATGAAGTTTGATAACCTTCTCTTTCTCTTTTTGATCATCAATAAGATCTATTCCCACACCTCCGAACTTCTTACTTGATCCTGTTCGCGAAATTTCTTGATGTTTTTTTTGAGCAAGAAAAAACCCTTCTTTATCAACTTTTAATCCTTTCTCTTTTGCAATCTCTTCGATTAATTCTAAAGGAAAACCAAAGGTTTCATAAAGATAAAATGCTTTTTCTCCTTTGATTAAATTCTGCCCTTCTTGTAACATCTTTTCCATCTCTTTCAATCCCCTATCTATTGTCTTAATAAATTTTTCCTCTTCGTTTTGAATAACGGTGAAAATTCTTTCCTTATGCTGAGGGAGTTCGGGATAAGCCGAAGAATAAATCTCAATTACTTTTTTGGCTACCGCAATTAAAAGGGTGGAGTCTGCTTCTATCATTTTAGCATATCTTATACATCTTCTCAAAAGACGCCTCAAAACATATTCCCTTTCTGTTTTTCCTGGAACAATGCCTTCGCTTATCAAAAATACACTTGCTTTTATATGATCGGCAATAATCCTAAAAGCGGGTTTATGCTGAGAATAATCTTTTTTTGAGTGAAAATTAATTGTTTCAATGAGTGGTAAAAAAAGATCTGTTTCAAAAATATTTTCTTTATTATTGACAACCGCTATTAATCTTTCTAAACCCATTCCTGTATCTACTCCCTTTTGGCGTAACGGTTTAAGATTTTTGTTCTCGTCTTGATAATACTCGTTAAAAACAAGATTCCAAATTTCAACAAATCTTCCGCACTCACAATTGGGAAAACATTCTTCTTTTTTTGAGCAGGGTTTATCAGAAAGTTGATAATGAATTTCTACTGTGGGACCACAAGGTCCAGAAACCCCTGTAGGACCCCAGAAATTCTCTTTTTTACCAAAACCAAAAATCCTTTCTTTTGGGATACCTAAACTTTCTAAAATCTTTTTACTTTCTGTATCTTCGGGAACTCCATCTTCACCTTTAAAATAAGTAAACCATAAATCTTCCATTTTTAATTTACAATTTTCGGTCAAAAACTCTAAAGCATATTGAATTGTCTCTTTTTTGAAATAATCTCCAAAACTAAAATTTCCCAGCATTTCAAAAAACGTGAGATGAGTATCATCTCCAACGCTTTCTATATCAGAAGTTCTTAAACATTTCTGACAACTTGCTACTCTTTTTCCATAAGGGGACTCTTCTCCTAAGAAATAAGCTTTAAATTGCTGCATTCCTGCACTAGTAAAAAGAACCGATGGATCGGTTGGAATTAAAGAACTTGAAGGCACAATTTTGTGTCCTCGCTTTTCAAAAAAATTTAAGAATTCTTTTCGAATGCTTTGATGGCTTTTCATCTTTTAATCTCCCCTAAATCGTTTATAGTTTATGGTTTTGACTTTTGCGTTTTGCCTTGCCTGCCGAGCGGGCAGGAGTTTTGACTTTTGCGTTTTGAGTTTTGAGTTTTTCTATGTATATCTATCAGCCACTACTGTAGCAACATATGCCTCTGGTTTTATTTTTGCTTCAAAACCGTTTCCTCTGATAAGCCCCACTACCTCTTTGATCATATCTTTAGTGACGCCATTCTCTCCCACATCGGCATGAATATATTTAAACTGATATTTTAAATTACTCTTTCTTTTGAGATATTCTTCCTGAATTTTTTCTCTCAATAAAAGGGCAAGGTCGCAAGAAAGATATACTTCTTCTAAAATTCTTTGGTGAAGATTATAGAATTTTCTCTTATGATATTTTACTTTTTGAAGAAAAAACCTGCCGCCCGATCCTTTTCTCAAAACTACTACTGCTATAGGAAAAAACGGCTCTATTCCCGAAGAAGAATCGCATCCCACAATAATTTCATATTCTCTTTCTGGCAACGACTCCATAAAAGCAAAGATTTCCTCAACCATTTGGTTAAAGTTGAGATGTCCTTTTGTTGGAGAGAAAAATTTATTTTTCGCGATTGGTTTTCTCATACTTCCAAATTCTAACAAAAACCGCACTTCTTTACAAGCGCTTTTTTAGGAAAATGTTTTCAGAATAAGCACAAATTTTTCTGGCTTTAGAGAAGCACTTCCCACCAAAACCCCATCTATACCAGCAGATTTTACTAATTGAACATTTTTATCGTCTACGCTCCCTCCATATAAAATTCTAATTTTTTCTGATATTTTCATACCAAAGTTTTTTTCAAGAAGTTGTCTAATAAAAAGTTTCATTGTCATTATGTCGTCTGAACTACATAATTTACCCTTGTTTGTACTGATAGCCCAAACCGGCTCATAGGCAATAATGAGATTACCCAATAATGTTTTTTTAATATTTCTTAAAGCCTCTAATACCTGACTTTCTACTACTTCAAATTGTTTTTCTTCTTCTCTTGCCTCTTTTGTCTCTCCCACACAAAGTATAGGACTCATTTTTAATTCAAGAAGGGATTTTATTTTTTTATTAATAATTTCATCATCTTCGCCTAGTTTTCGTCTCTCGCTATGCCCTACAATAACATACTTAACTCCAAATTTTTTTAACATTTCTGGAGAAATCTCTCCTGTAAAAGGACCACTTTGACAAAATACATTTTGAGCACCCAAAGCAATTTTTGTATTTTTAATCTTTTTTTTCAGGGAGGGCAAAAATAAAAACGGTGGGCAAACAACCACTTGAACATTTTTAACCTTTCTTATTTCTCTTTTAACTTTATTGAAAATCTTTTCTGCCTCTTTTTCTGTAGAAGGATTACATTTCCAGTTTGCTACTACTAGGACTTTTTTCATATTGTTCTCTACGCAAATTTTTTGGCTAAATTTTAACCTTTCTTAAATATTGAGCTGCCGTCTCGGGTTCAATAACTGATATTTCCATTCCTGCAGACATCTCAAAACCTGCCGGCGTCGAAAACTTAGGAATAATAGTCCAGTGCCAGTGATAATAAGGATATTCTTTTCCATCAGATGGGGCAGTATGAAAGTAAAAATTATAGCTTGGATCTCCCAGACCTTTATAAATTTTTCTAAATACCACAAAAGCCATCTTTGCTAAATCTTTTCTTTGGGAAGAAGTTATCGTTTCAAAATAAGGATTGTGCTTTTTGGGTGAAATAATTACCTGAAAGGCGGTTTTTGAAGCATAAGGACATAGGGCAATAAAATGTTTCGTTTCGTAAACTATTCGAGACTTTGTTTTTCTTTCCCACTTGTTCATTTCGCAATAAACACATTTTTTATGTTTTTTGTAAAACCCCTTGGCATTAATAAGAGCGCGGTTTAAATCTTTATCTAAGAGAGGTGTGGTAATAATTTGAGAATGCGGATGAGCAATTGAAGCGCCGGCTTCTTTTCCGTGATTGTGAAAGATAAAAATATGATTGACAAACTTTTTCTTTTTGAGTTGATTATATCTTGTCTGATAGGCAAAAATTAGTTCTTCTATTTCTTCTAAAGAAAATCTGCCAAGAGATCTTGTATGGCTTCTGGTAATGACTACTTCATGATAACCTATTGCCTGCATTTTATGATAATAAGGCCCTTCCTCTATAACTTCTATTTTTTCTGCAGGTACTACTGCCGGATATTTATTGGGAATAATTGCTAAAGTCCAATCTTTGGGAATTTTATTTTTAAGATCAACCATTCTCCCTTTTCTCATAATTAATACAGGAAATTCTTGAGTTTCTAAATTACAGAAGGGACAATCTTTAGGAGAAACCTTTATCTTCTCTCTTTTTTCTTTCTTAAACATATGGGGCCTTTTTGCTCTGCCGGTAGCAATAATCACCCAGTCGCGAGAGATAATATCATATCTTAATTCTGTGGGAAACTTTTTATTTTCTTTCTTTTTTGGCATAAACACCTTTTAATAAATTCATTCTTATCTGAAGAAGTTGAGTAAGCATTTTTGCCGCACTTTTGAGCCGTACTTTGGACTCTAAATTATTTTTCCAAACCACAGGTATTTCTTTTATTTTATAACCAAGATGTCTGCCTATTACCAATGCTTCAACATCAAAAGAAAAGCCATCAATTTTAGTTAAAGAAAAAATATCGTCTGCTGCTTTGGCGCTAAAACACTTAAATCCACATTGAGTATCTTGAAGATCCCACATACCACAAATGATTTTTCTTATTAGTTTAAAAATATCACCGATAAATCGCCTGATCAAAGGCTGAGGAGGATCAAGTTTTGCTCCCTTTACATCTCTTGAGCCAATTACTATATCATATCCTTGCTCAAACCAAGGCCACATTTTTTCCACCTGATCAATAGAGGTAGAATTATCAGCATCAGTAAATAACCTGTATTCTCCGAGAGCGGTAAGCATCCCTTGTCGCACCACATATCCTTTTCCATGGTTTTCTTTATTGTCAATCAGTTTTAAGTTTGCTATCTCTTCTTTTAACCCATTCACAATGTTCACTGTATTATCGCTTGAGCCATCATTCACTACTAAAATTTCATATTCATAAGGTTGTTCTTTGAGATATTTATCAATTTCCCGAAGAGTTTTCGGAATTCTGTTTTCTTCATTATAGGCAGGAATAATCACTGAGAGTTTCATAATAAATTTCTTAATTGTTAATTTATTATACCACTTTTTAGAAAAAGATAAAAAATGCCCCGCCAATAAATCAGCGGGGCTCTCCAAGAAAACACCTTTTCTAACCCTCGGTTTTTATGTGTCTTCTTTTCCTCTATATGTTTACAGTAAAGAAAACTCATCCTTTACCCTTTTTAGATTTCTATTCTGGATAAGTTTCTTTAAACAATCTCCTAACACCGGTTGCAAGATTATAAACGATGTCACAACTATCTTGTTATCTTCCCTTTTTAGAAAAAACAATCCATTAAGATCGGGGTCATAGGCGTATAAGCAATTTTCCCTTTTTATTCTTCTCAATGATATACCTACAATCTTTAATCTTGTTATTGTTCTTTGAGGTACTAGATAGGCCTCTTTAACCATTGCTTCAATTAATCTGCTGACAAATCTACTTATTGCATGTGATGTAATCACAAGCTCCATAAATTCACCTCCTTGTTATAATTTTACAAAACATATAAAGGAACTGTTTCAGTTTTAAAACTATTTTATAAATTTGTCAAATTAAATCCGCGTCAATACTCTCCTTCCATATTTTGTTACCAACACCATATGTTCAAAATGGGCGGAGAGAGAGCCGTCGGCAGTTGCATACCCAAAACCATCTGACGCTTTTTTAATTTCTCCTGTGCCCATAGACACCATTGGCTCAATGCAAAAAACCATACCTGGTACAAGTTTAGCGCCTGTGTGTCGTCTGCCATAATTTAAAACTTGTGGTTCTTCATGAAGTTCTCTACCAATACCATGACCACAAAGTTCTTTAACAACAAAAAAACCTCTTTTTTCTACATATCTTTGAATAGTATTGCCAATATCTCCAATAGTATTGCCCGGACGAGTTTTCTTAATGGCTCTTTTTAAGGCCTTTTTGGTTACTCTTATTAATCTTTTTGCTTCTTCTGTTACATTCCCTACGGGGATCGTTACCGCCATATCAGAAAAGTAACCCTGATATTTTATTCCCAAATCTAAAGAAACAATATCTCCATCTTTTATTTGATACTTTGAGGGCAAACCATGCACAATAACATCATTAACAGAAACACACAAAACCGCAGGATATCCTTCATATCCCAAAAAAGCGGGCTTAACATTATATCTTTTTATTAATTCTCTTGCCTTTCTTTCTAATTCCTCAGTTGCAACCCCAATTCTTACTTCTTTTTTAAGTTCATCTAAAATTTTAGCCAGGATCTTTCCAGTCCTGGCCATTATTTCAATTTCATAAGCAGTTTTTATTGGAATTTTTGACATTTTTACTACAAAAGTATTTTTGAGAAATGCGTCGCGGAGGCTGAGCGGGCATGGTTTGAGCGGAGTCCCGCCCATGAGGGCTTTATCTAACTTTTACTTTTGCAGCTCTCTTAAAATCTTCTTAAAAATTACTGCCGGAGGTGGAGCAGCGCTTATTTTTTTTACCTCAAAACCCTTTTTTTTGAAATATTCAATAATCGGTAGAGTTTGTTTTTTATATTCTTTTAATCTCACCTTAATAGTTTCGGGATCATCTAATTTTTTCCGTTTTATAAGTTCTGAACCATCTAGAGGACACTTTGTAAGTTTTTTGGTTTCTTCGTTATATAAGATTGGGTGTCTTAGGAGTTTACAAATTCTTCGATGGGAATTTCTAAAAATCGATGCTTGTGGAGATAAAGTAAATAAAATAATCTTTATATTTTTCTTTCCGTAAAGTTTGCTTAAAAGAGGCATTATATTTTCTGCCTCATACAGGGTTCTAGGAGAACCGGCAAAAACAATTCCTTCCCCTTTCTCTGACAACTCTTTTATCTTTTCTTTAACCCAATAAGTTACCAATGGGGGCGAACATAGTCCTCCTGTTTCCCAGATTTTTTTCTCATCTAAAAGATAATATTTTTTTCCTTCTATCTCTACAATCTCCCCCTTTTTTGCTTTCATTACCTCCTTTTCTATAATTTTACTCGTCTCAAAATAATAAAGCCCTAATTTGTCTGCCAAAAGAGTTGCTTGAGTCCCCTTTCCTGCGCCAGGCGGACCAATAATAATTATTA
>CAYNAX010000018.1:0-5656 GCA_964395745.1 uncultured Candidatus Saccharibacteria bacterium
AAAGATTACATCTTTTATTTTATTTTGTCAAGGGGGAGGGAATCAATTTTGATTCCCTCCCCCTTGGAGCGCACCGAAAGAGTGCGCTCCGTGTAAGTCACCATGGCTACCACATTAACCACCATCGCAACTCTCCCATGGTGCCTGAGCAGCATCTAGCCACATCTTTCCATCATAGCTACCATTTGCATTAGGCCATTTATAAATTAAAATCGAAAAGTCCATCTCTTCTACTTCGGAAAGATCAAGAATTTCTCTTAACGAAGTATATGTGGTAGGATCTCCTGCTTCTTTTTCAACACTAGGCCAATAATTTCTCCAATCGTCTTCGTTGTTACCAACTCTAGCGTCGTATTTTACATTCCAGTTACCGCTTGATTTTCCAAGGCCCATATCATCTTGAGCTACTTTTATATATAATCTTGTATTTCCAATGTTTCTTACAGTAGGTTTATCTGATCCACCCACCTCTACAAAGGTTCTATCACCAGAAATCTTTTTATGAACGTTTAACATCACATCGCCATAATCTACAGAGGAAAAATCAATCTCAAAAGCACTAAAAGGAGTATATTCAAAATTATTTATTAAATCATTACTTCTGTTGCCAGCATTATCAAGGGCAAAAACATCTACTTCATAAAGGCCGGCTGGGTCTTCCCAAATTAGATATTTGTCGGCGCAGTAGACATAAGCTGTTTCTTTCATCAGCTCTCCATCATCAGCACAAATCTCGTCGTAGTCGTATGAATCATAAAAAACCGGAAGATTGTTGTTGTTGTTTCTTATCTTATTACAGAAAAGTTCATACCCGTCATCCTTGGTTAACCTCTTAAGGGTGTTTTCTTCTATAAACGAGCCACAACCAATAGAAGGTTCGTCTGGGTCTTCTAATTGAGTGTATTCTCCTGTAGCGAGATTATAGCTATACTTATGCATCTTTCTATTGTCGGGGTAAGATATATCTGCATAAACTCCATAGATATCATCTGCCCCATTTTCGTCTGTTACAATTGCACAAACTGTGTATTGCATAACCTTGCCCCATTGTCCTGGGGCATCAAATTGAGCGCCGGCCGCTGGATCATCATCTTTTCCGGTTCCAAGAAAAGTATTACCATTCCAAGAAGAACCTTCCATCTCCCATTTTGCCTTGATTATAGGCGCTGTTCCTCCTCCTGTTGCTTTATCTAAGGTAGTAGTAACATAAGGAGAGGAGCCATTTCCCATTACCGCTATAGGTCCCAAGACCCAAGTGGCAATGGCTAAAACTGTAAATACTGCTATTAATTTTTTCATCTTTTTTCTGTTGGTTTTTTTACCAACAGTGATTAATTTTTTATTAAGAACCTTTAATTACGCGTTCCTGGGGTCGACCTTTTTAATAATAAATAAAGCCCAGGCCTTGCTTCCCTGAGTCTCAAGGAAGTAAAACCCGGGCTTTATCAGAAAAAACACTTTGGGGGAATAATTTTTGTTTTTGCCCCTTATGATTCATTTAGGTCTATCCCCCCTTTCCCTTTTACGGATTCTCAAGAGATAGCTAATCTTCCTTACTATTAGATATTACCCGAGTAAATTCTCTTGTCAAGATTTAACAAATTGTGGATAACTTTGAGTTGCTTTTTGATAGGTTTTTCTTTTGCTTTTCTCTTCTTTTAACCTTAAAAATAGCAGAAGAGTGACTAAAACAAGAAGTGCTAATACCAGCAAATTTATGCAAATTTTCATCATTACAAGCATTACAAGAAAAAGAATTGCTGCCCAAACAAGCCAGATAGCTGCGTGTTTCCTGTATTTTATTTTCAGAAAATCATTGTTTTCTTTGCTCTGTTTTTGAGATCTGTAAAGGGAAACGCCGGATTTAAACAAAGAATAAAGAATGAGTAAAAGAACCGCCCACCAAGGAGAGCAGCCAAATCCTTTTAGGTTAAGGGCATTGTTAATACTGGCTAAAATTGATGAGAGAAAACCTGGTTGGATTCTGTTTTTTCCTCCCTGAGAAATTTTTATTGGAAAACTTTCTGCTGGTTGAAGAGAGGTTTGGTTTGAAGGTTGAGGTAAAGATGGTGCAGGTTGAGATGGCAGAGGGGTTGCTGCTTCTTCTCTTTCTTGGTTAATTTCTGTTTCTGTGCTTGTTTCAATTTCTTTCTGAGGTGCCTCTGATGGTTCGGTTGACTCCTCAGGCAATGTTGATTCTTCTGAAGTCGAGCCCCCTCCCGGAACACAAATGGTTTTAAATGATTTCTCCTCGCTTATAGCAAGAGATGAGTTATGTGAGATGGCTCTGTAAAAGTAGGTGGTACAGGGAGAAAGGTTTTTCAAACTGAGAGTGCGAGAAATTACTTTCGCGCTGTTTTCTGGGTCGGGAAAAAGATTTTGATATCCATACAATGGCGGATAATTTGGAAGAAAATAATGGGGCTGGTTTTCTTGAGAATAAACTATTTGGGTGGTGGCAGGCAGGTTCGTCTGCCATTTTATTTTCGCGCTTGTCTCTGCTATCTCTTCTGCTCTAAGATTAATGATTTCTAAAGTTGGGGTTGATACTCCTCCTCCGCCAATAATAATTGGAGTAGAGCCCCCTCCTGAACCTGAATCCCCTCCTTCTTCTTGATTTTCCTCAGTGCCAATATGAAGAGTAAAACCCAACTCTTTGTTTTGATATTCATTGCCGGCATTAATATCAAATTGAAGGGAAAACTCAAAATTCTCGCTCTTGCCTGCCTCAATAGATGAGAGAAATACAGAATCTTGCTCAAAAAACTGAGAAAGGGTGCTTTGATAAATAATGTTTTGATCTTTTGATAATTTGAGGGTTAGGGCATTTCCTAAATGATTGGTGTCGGACACATCGCTTGTCCACACATATATATTGACTGCCTGTCCGCTTACATTGTCCACTTTAATCTGTCCGCTTACCGTGTCTCCGGGAAGAAAATTCTCGGCATAAATTAAAGGGTCTGGAACAAACTGGACAGAAATTAAATCTTGGGCATTGCCAAAAACAGGAATTATTATCCCTAATGCTATTGCTAACAAAGTTGTTATTATTTTTGCCTTCATTCTTGGGGTGGATTGCTTAAATCTTGAGGAGGCGAAGAATCGTTTGGAGTATCAGATTGATCTTGAGGGGTTTGATTTTGAAAATCATTTGTTTCTTGTGAGTTTTGCTCCTGACTTTGGGGTTGATTTATGTCTTGTTCTGGCTCTTGGGCTGATTCTTGGCTTTGACCTTGATTTTGTTCTTGATTTTGAGGTGGATCTTGGGGTTGATCTTGGGGTTGATCTAAATTCTCATTAGTAGAGTCGTCAATTTCTGTATTGGTTTCTTCTGTATTGGTTTCTGAAGATTGTTCTTGGTTTGAATCTGAGGTTTCTTCTGTGTCTTGTGATGTATCTAAGTTTTCACCGTTTTCACCCTCTGGAGAAGACTGCTGCTCTGAAGATTGTAGCTCTGAAGGAGACCCTGAAGAAGATTGAAGCGGCTCGAATACTCTCCCGCTTAAGCCATCATTATGAACCATAAAATTCTCTTCTCCTTGAGCAATTACTCTTATCCACACATAGCCATAATAGCAGGGTGAAACCTGCCAAATATAGCTGCCGGTGTTTGGAATATTTTGAGCAATTGTGGTAACAGCATCTCCGTCGCTGACCGTACCGTTATCGTCTAAGTCGCGAATATATTGGAGAGTAATTGATAAATCGTCGTTGGAGCCGTTTGGATTTGTGGCATTCCATTGAAGATTTACCGTCTGGCTGCAATACCAAGTTCCTCCAGAAGGAGAAATAATATCTACATTGGGCAATTCTAACCCTTTCCAATCGTTTGCTGTGTCTGTGTCTAAATCAATGGGTACTCTGGCAAGGAGCTGCCCTTCGGGTAAGTCATAAGTGTTATTAGGGGCATCAAGAGGTGCTGCCGGGTCAAAAACTGAGATGTCCTGCTCATAGGAGAGTGCGTCTATCTGGGCTCCGTTTTTGTCTTTTAAAATTATTCTGTCACCATCATTGTCTAAGCCATCTCCTATACTTCCGTCGCTTAAAACTATTTTCGGTACTGTAGAAGGAATATTTTTCCAATAAGACCAAGTATCATTGCTTGCGGCTATAAGGAGAAATCCTTGCGCCGGAATAATTGTTGACGAAGGAATAATATCTTGGGCTTGATTGTCTTCGAGAATCCAATCAGAAATATCGACTGGATCAGTGTTTGGATTATAAAGTTCTATCCATTCGTTTGAAACTTCTGAGCCGTGATCGCTGTCAGCATCGTAATATACTTTAGTGATTAAAATTTGCGGAGAAGGTGGCTGCCAGTCGCCGGAAATAATGGTGTTAAGAATGTCTTCTTCGTCGTGAAAGCCGCCGCTTTCAAGATTAATCTGTCTGGCAAAAAAGGAAAGCTTAAATTGACACTGAGAATTTTTAGGAGCTTCTTCTGAGGTAAGATTTGCCACGAAGTGCCATTGGGAAGGGTTGGGATCGGTAGTTTCAAAGGTAAGATTGGTACAGGTAAAAGCCAAGAGAGGTCCTGAACAAACCAAATTTCCATTGAGATATGCTCGAAGATTGATATAACTGCAAAGATCGCCGGAAATATTTTCGGCTTGAATAGTGTATTTAAATGGGTTGGCTGTGTTGAATATCTGGATATCGCGAGTGCTAACTTGAGACGGGGTAATTTCGGGAGAAAAGTCGCTTGATGACTGAAGATAAAAGTCTAGTACTCCTGCCTGAAGAAGGTTGCTATCTCCTGTTTCTTGGTCGCCAAAAAATGCTTGGGCGGTGCCGGGCAGAGTAATTATTCCAAAAGCCAAAACCCATAAAAATCCTGCCAGAATTTTAGCCAAAAGCTTGGCCATTTAAAGGTTTGTTAAGAATATTGATTATTGACAGGTGGGACCTCCCTCAGCATTAGGATTGTTTTGAGATTGAACAACAACAAAGCTTACACCCATATCCAAGCTATCACTCTGAGCCTCGTTGCCGATACTGGTACCATTGCAGTTATAATTGCTATCAAAGTTACCAAAACACCATTTTATACCAATATAATAAGTCTGTGACCCTTGCAGGGGTTCAACTTCATTGCAAGAAGACGGATTCCCATCAAGCTGCCAAACTACACAAGCATCGTCGAGATAATCTTCTAATGTACCTTCATAGATTTTCTTTTCTCCGGCTTCATATTGATTATTACCGTCATCCATCCAAATCAAAAAGTTCATATTTTGGGCTAATTCACCATCTCCTTCTCCCGGATCTCCACAACTTGTATCAACTTCTCCTTCTGGTTCTGTACACCCATTTTCATCATTATCGATTGCGAAAATCTTCATCCATCCCCATGCATCATTATTATATACATGAAGACTGACCGTATCCTCTCCCCATGCGCCCGGCTTTATATCTTCAAAATTAAAAAACTTATAAACGCCATTTTCTAAATCAGTAAGCTCCCATTCGCTTCCTTGTGGACAATCGCCATCGTAATAGTGGCACTGATTATCTATTTTTAAATCAATGCTTCCGGCAGAAAATGTGTTTCCGGAAGAGGTTTCTGTGTCAGAAAAGTAAGAAACTGTTGCGGTGGTAACTAGGGCTGAGATTGCCCCAATTACTGCAATGCTTAGTAAGATTTTTTTCATAG
>CAYNAX010000018.1:5756-7287 GCA_964395745.1 uncultured Candidatus Saccharibacteria bacterium
TAAAATAAAAATCCTTCGTTTGAAAAACGAAGGTTATCAGTAGATAATTTTAGACCTTGCAATAAGGACCTTGGCGGTTGAAATAGTTTTAAAAACAGCAAAATAAAGCGCTGGATCACATATTTCTTCTAGTTTCCTCCGTCTAGAAGATTAATTTCTCGGTTCAGATTATCTTATAGTATCTTTTCTATAGAACTGTGTCAAATTACAAGTTATCCACAGAAAAATCTTTTAAGGGGTTTAAAGATTTTGGGAAAATTTTGCGAAAAATGATAGAGAAAATTTGGAAAAATTTTTGTTTTAGATAAAATTCTTGTAAAAGAAAGCGGACAAGGTCTTGACATATAATATCCGATGTTATAAAATCTTAAAGAGTGATTGGGAGTTGTGTCCGTTGAGATTGTCCGCGATTATTTTAATGTATGTCCGCGATTGTCCGAATTTAGAGTGAAATAGTTTTTTGAAGGTAGGGGGCTGTGAGCGGGTACCTGGTTGGATTCTTTTTCCTTCCCTCCCCGGTACCCGCTCACAGCCCCTTTTTGATTTAACAACTTGGGGCTAGGTCGGACCTAGCCCCAAGTTTAGTTTAAAGACTTAATTTACGCTGATTGGTCTTCATAATAGAGTTCGCCCTTATTCTAGCAATAGCTCTGTCTCTTTGAGTTCCCTTTTGTACTTTAACCAAGACAAAATTTCTTCCTTGACTAGTTTCCGATCGGAAATAACCCCTAGCATAAAATCCCTCTGGGATACTGACGGGAAATTTTTCTGCCCTAAATAATCTAAAAGACTAGACCATTTATAGCTCTTTAAAAAACTCATAGCTTTTTCAACATCGGCGATTCCTTTTTCTTTGTAGTGAGGAAAGATAATAGAAACCGGATTGAGATGAATATAATTGAACACTACTGAAAGCTGAGCCTCGTTTTTTATATGAACCGAAGCAAAATTGCCTTGAAAAAGATGCCCTTTTCGATCATATTTCTTGTTAAAATACATTGCGTAGCCCGTGCCAAACTTTCTCATAAATTTTGTAATTCCCTGATCTTTGATTTGTCTCAACAGAAGATGAATATGGTTTGGCATTAAACAAAATGCTAAAATCTCTACAATCTTTTCTCTTTTTAAATTAAATAGATTATTCGATATTAAGTTGGGCGAGGTTGAACCTAGCCCAACTTGTTGTTTGGCCTTACGCTTTTTACGGTTTTTCCAAATATTAACTGGCTGATCGTTGTTAAACTCGTAAAGACCGAAGATTGCGCGATAGTAATCTGAGTCATCTTTGAAAATTTTGATTCCTTCGACGCTTCTTAAAACAATGTGGTATATTTCTCCATTAACGAATTCTCTTTGTTTTGAAGTCGCCATGGTTGCTCTTTTAGCTCTTCAATAAAGACGAAACCGCAAGGGTAAACAGAGTGGGCTAGGTTCAACCTAGCACCACTTTTAATTATACAGAAAGGCAAGACAAAGAGTCAATTATAGATAATTTGGATAATTCTTAGGCTAGGTTAAAAGCTGGGCTAGG
>CAYNAX010000019.1:0-7260 GCA_964395745.1 uncultured Candidatus Saccharibacteria bacterium
ATTTCTTAATTAAATTAAGAAATGAGGCTACAGGTAAAGAGTATGGAGGCAATCCCTATTATAGATTTTCTGTGCCTGAACCAGGAGAATGCAAAACTACAGGAGGATATACTCCCGGCTTAATTGGGTTAAGTTACGGTCAGCGGGCCACAGTTACAGGAATAATTGATTGGGAAGGAAGAGTACAGGAGACAAACGAAAAAAACAACAGTTTTACCAAGACCATTGGAAGCACTTCAACCACCATAAGCTTAGAAGAACTGTCTTCTCAGGTTGCTTCTATTCAAGAAATTCTTCAGAAATTGATGGATATTTTAAGAAAGCCGTAAAGAGTAGAGGATGGCTAAAGAGAAAGGCGCCCGCGCTTTTCTGCGGGCGCCTTCAATTACCTCAACTAATTGAAGAGTTCAATTAATATGCCAATAGAAAAGTCAGCAGGTGCAGTAGTTTTTAGAGAAAAAGAAGGTAAAATTTTTTACCTTCTTTTACATTATCCCGGCGCTTCTCACAGATCAAAAAAAGATTATTGGGATTTCCCCAAGGGACATATAGAAAAAGGAGAGACAGAGAAAGAAGCACTTATAAGAGAAGTTTTTGAAGAAACCGGGATAAAAGATTTACAGATTTTGGAAGGTTTTAAGAAAACAATAAAATATTTTTTTAGATGGCAAGATAAAACAATATTAAAATTTGTTGTTTTTTATCTAGCAAAAACAAAAGAGGAAAATGTAAAGATATCTTTTGAACACATTGGTTTTGAGTGGCTACCATTTAAAGAGGCCCTAGAACGTCTTACTCACGATACTGCCAAAGAGGTTTTAAAAGAAGCAAATAATTTTTTAAAAAATGTAAAAGAAAATCATAACCTATGAGAAAAGATAGGCGTTTTAAGGAAAAAGTTTTAGAAGTGGTAAGAAAAATTCCTAAAGGCAAAACTCTAACTTATAAAGAAGTGGCTTTTTTGGCAGGGAAGCCAAAAGCATGGAGAGCAGTTGGCAATATTTTACACAACAACAAAGATATTACAATTCCCTGTCATAGGGTAATCAGGTCAGATGGTAAAATAGGAGGGTATAACCGGGGAGAAAAAACAAAAAAGCAATTATTAAAATCAGAGGGAGCTCTCTAAAACTTAAAAGCCCTCAGATCGCCTCCCCGAAGGGATTTGACCCGAGGGCAATTTTATATTATCTCCTCCATAAATTTCTGTCAAGAAAAGTTATCCACAGTTTCTATTTTTCTCTTACCTCTTCCACAATCTTGTTAAAAACTTCTGGGTGTTCATTTGCCAACAGTGATAAAATTTTTCTATCTAACTGGATATTTTTTTGTTTGAGCAGATAAATAAATTTACTGTAAGAAAGACCCAGGTTTTTAACAGCGGCTGATATTTGGGTTTGCCACAATTTTCTCTTCTCTCTTTTTTTAACTCTGCGATCCCGGTAAGCATAAGTCCAAGCGTGTAAAAGCGCCTCTCTTGCTAATCTGAGTTTATTTTTTCTTCCCCATCTAAATCCCTTGGTGTGTTCTAAAATATGCTTTCTTCTTTTTGTTTTGATAGTTCCTCTTTTTACTCTTGCCATAATATTAACACGCTACTTAATAATTATTTTTTAGGAGGAAAATGAAGGTATTTTTTAATAATTTGTGCTTCTTCTTTTGGAACCTCGACCCATTTCCTTTTTTCTCTAATAACACTTCTGGGTTTTTTGGCTCTAAAATGATTTTGCCCGGGAACACGTCGCAATATCTTCCCGGTTTTAGTAATTTTAAATCTTTTTAGGAGTGATTTACGGGTTTTTGCCTTCATGATTTTTTCTTAATAATAACTATTAAACTGCGGGGAGTTTTTTTAAGTGGTTGATCTATATCAACATCAACATAAGTTTTAAGTAATTCTAAAAATTTTTCTAACTTTTCTTTGGCATAATCTTTGAGCGCCTTTTCTCTTCCACGAAGAATTAACTCTATTTTTACCTTATTTCCTGCCTCCAGAAACTTCTTGGCTTGTTTTGCCTTTGTTTCCATATCGTGAACTGAAATGTTAAACCGGAGGCGCACTCCCTTCACTTGACTAACCCGTGTCTTTTTCTCCTTCTTTTTTTGCTGGTAAAGATATTTTCCGTAATCTATGATTTTACAAACAGGAGGATTTGCCTTTTCTGTAATTAATATTAAATCAAGGCCTAATTCTTTGGCTTTTGCCAAAGCCTCCTCCTTTTTCATTACACCAAGTTGTTCTCCGTTTTCGTTAATAACTCTTACAACCTCAGCCCTTATTTGATTGTTGATAAAATTCTTTTTTCGAATGGTAAGAAATTTAGTTATTAGTTTTTCTCAAATTGAGACAACGAAAACAATCGATAATTGACTGTGGAGGTGGGGGGCATCGAACCCCCGTCCAGAAGTTTCACCAAAATGACTCTACGGGCGTAGCCTGTTTTTTATCAGGGTTCTAATTTTAAACAGGCAAAATTTAGAACCCCTGCCCTGAATCAAATTTCAGCGGGTAAACAATCTTTCAGGGCTGAAGATTGTCGCCTATCCCGATGGTTGGCGCCTTTTTCCCTATCGGGAGTCAGGAAAAAGACGGTCCCGATTATAAAGGGACATGCTTACGCATAGGCGTAAGCAGGGGTTTTAAATAAGTTGGCACTTATTTTATTTCCGGGGGTTTATCCAGGTCCCGGACCTGGGCCCGCACATTTTGGCAAAGAACTTCTGTCGATTCCTTTCACCCCCATCCCTTACGACGAACTTTAAACAATAAACTCTAAACTTTAAACAATAAACAATCAATCAATTTCTACAAATTTCTATCAATTTCCACAAATTTCTATAAATTTCTCTTTTTCATTTCTCTTTTTATTTCTCTTTCTACCTCTCTTTTTTTAATTTTTTCTTTTTTATCAAATTTTTTCTTTCCTTTACAGAGAGCAATCTCTACCTTTATTTTGCCTCCCTTAATATATAATTTAGTGGGCAATAATGTCAAGCCTTTTTCCTGAGTTTTACCGATTAAATATTTGATCTCGCGCTTTTTAAGAAGAAGGGTTCTTGGTCTTTTAGGATTATAATCTTTTGGCACATTACCTTTCTGGTATGGGGCAATATTAATATTAATCAAAACAGGCTCTCCTTTTTGAAAAACGACAAATCCGCCACGGATATTCGCCTTACCAGACTTAGCTGCTTTTACTTCAAACCCTTTCAAAACTATACCAGCCTCAAATTTTTCAAGAATTTGATAATTAAAGGAGATTTTTTTATTTTCAGCCACAATAGTCATTTTTTTTATGATAACATTTTTTTAATTACCGGTCACTGTAAGAGATAGACAAAAGACAGGAAAATTATTATTATAGATTTATGGTAAAGACAAAAATTAAGCGGATTATTACAAAAGAGTATAAAAATCTTTGTCGAGAACAGAAGAGTTTGTATGTAAAAAACCTTAGGGTAGAAATTTCTCGACCAGTTCTTGAAAAGTTTGGGGATTATTCTTGTAATATAGCGTTTTTAATAGCGCAAGAAAAAAAGAAAGATCCTCGGCAGATAGCAGGTTTTTTAAAAAAGCGTTTAGAAAAAAATAAAACTGCTCAGAAGATTTTTTCAAAAATAGAAATAGCAGGTTCGGGCTTTTTAAATTTTTATTTGAAAAAAGAGTTTTTGCAAGACGAACTAAAAAAAGTTCTTAGAAAGGGTAGAAATTTTGGAAAAATTAATTTAGGAAGAAAAAAGAAAGTACAGGTAGAGTTTATTTCAGCAAATCCTACAGGACCGCTTACTATTGGTAATGCTCGAGGAGGGCCTTTTGGCGATTGTCTGGCAAATGTGTTAAAGTTTGCAAATTACAAAGTAGAAAAGGCTTATTATGTTAATGATTGTGGCAAACAGATTATGGAACTGGGTAAATCTTTGCTGGGTAAAGGAACGAAATATCAGGGAGAATACATTAAAGAGATTGGAAAGAAAATAAAAATAAAAGATTTTTATCGGGCAGGACAACAAGGAGCGAGGATTATTTTAGAAAAGATGATTAAACCTGTGGTTGAAAAACTTGGTATCAAGTATGATGAGTGGTTTTTTGAGAGCATATTATATAAATCTAGCAGGATAGAAAAAACAATAAATTTGCTTACCAAAAAAGGACTTACTTATAAAAAGGATGGAGCAATCTGGTTCAAAAGCAAAAAATTTGGAGATGTGCGTGATAGAGTTTTAGTTAAAAAAGATGGATTAAAAACATATCTTGCCGGAGATATAGCTTATCATAGGTATAAATTTGAAGAGAAAAAGTTTAACAAAGTAATCAATGTCTGGGGAGCAGATCATTATGGAGATGTTGCCGGACTTCAAGCAGGCGTATCCGCTTTAGGGCATAAAGGCAAGCTAGATATTATTCTCTTGCAGTTTGTTACTCTTATTGAAAAAGGAAAGCCGCTTAAAATGTCAAAAAGAAAAGGAAGATATATTACTATGGAAGAATTATTGGATGAGGTAGGGAAAGATGTTGTACGGTTTTTCTTTTTAGAGAAATCCACAGATAAACATTTAGAATTTGATCTTAATTTAGCAAGAGAGCAATCAGAAAAGAACCCGGTTTATTATGTTCAGTATGCTTATGCAAGAGTTTGCTCTATTTTGAGAAGATATAAAGGTGTCAAAAACTTTAAGCCCAAGAGCAAAGAGTTAAAATTGTTAACCAGTCCATACGAATTAGTACTTATCAAAGAAATTTTAAAGTTCCCAGAGGTGATAGAGGAAATAGTTCAGAGTTATCAAGTTCAAAGGTTGCCGAAATATGCTTTGGAATTAGCATCAGCGTTTCATCAGTTTTATCATCACTGCCAAGTATTAACTAGCGACGATAATTTAACCAGAGCAAGGGTTGCTTTGATTGTTGCTACAAAAAACACTTTAGAAAACTTATTTCAATTAATGGGAATTGCCGCTCCAAAGAAGATGTAAATATATGTTTTATCCACTCAAAGAAATAGAAAAAGAAATAAGAGAATTCTGGCAAAAGGATAATACTTTTAAAAAATCTCTTGAAAAACAGGGGGGCAATTTTGTGTTTTTTGAAGGCCCGCCCACAGCCAATGCTAAACCCGGAGTTCATCATGTTTTGGCGCGGGCATTTAAGGATGTGATATGCAGATACAAAACAATGAGAGGATACAAAGTTATTAGAAAAGCCGGCTGGGATACACACGGCTTACCCGTAGAGTTAGAAATAGAAAAAAAATTAGGCATTTCATCAAAAAAAGAAATAGAGAAGTTTGGAGTAGCAAAGTTTAATCAAGAATGTAAAAAATCTGTTTGGCATTATGAAAAAGATTGGGAAGATTTAACCCAAAAGATAGGTTATTGGATTGATTTAGAAAATCCCTACATTACTTATATGCCAGAATATATGGAAACTATTTGGTGGATTTTGAAAGAGATAAGCAAAAAAGGATTGCTATATCAGGACTATAAAGTAGTTCCCTATTGCCCAAGATGCGGTACGCCTCTTTCTTCTCATGAAGTAGCGCAAGGATACAAGAGAATTAAAGAACCAGCAATATATGTTAAATTCAAACTCAAAACTCAAAAGTCAAAAGTCAAAACTTTTAAAGAAAATACATATTTACTTGTTTGGACAACAACGCCTTGGACATTGCCAGCGAATGTGGCTATTGCTATAAATCCGCACATCAATTACCTTCTTGTTAAAAAGAACAACGAATATCTTATTTTAGCCGAATCAAGAAAAGAGGTGTTAGGAGAGGATTATGAAATAATCGATCGGTTCAAAGGAGAAAAAATAGTAGGCTTAGAATATACCCCTTTGTTTGGCAGGGAAGAATTAGAATTAGATTTAGAAAATATGAAAGGGGGCTATAAAACTCTCAGTGCAGATTTTGTAAGCACAGAAGAAGGAACAGGATTAGTGCATATTGCCCCAGCGTTTGGAGAGGAAGATATGGAACTAATAAGAATGCAAAATGCGAAATACAAAATGCAAAATGAGAAGATGCCGATAATTTTGACAGTGGATGAAGAAGGAAGGTTTAAAGAATGCGTTAAAAGGTGGAAAGGAATGTTTGTAAAAGATGCAGACCCCCTAATAATTGAATACCTAAAAGAAAAAGGAAGTTTATTTAAGGTAGAAGAGTATGAGCATGATTATCCTTTTTGCTGGAGATGCAAAACCCCGCTTCTTTATTACGCCAAGAAAAGTTGGTTTATAAGAATGAATGAAGTAAAAGAGCAGCTGATTGAAAACAACGAGAAAATTAACTGGATTCCTCCCCACATTAAAAAAGGAAGGTTTGGAGAATGGTTAAAAGAATTAAAGGATTGGGCGATCTCAAGAGAAAGATATTGGGGAACACCCTTGCCTGTTTGGATTTGTAAAGAATGTGGAAATAACGTGACAATAGAGGGAAGAAAAGATTTAAGAGAACAAAAATTTAGCACTAACCGATATCTTTTGCTTCGTCATGGGGAGGCAGAAAATGTTGTTAAGGGTATATATTCTTCTTATCCGGAAAAACAAGAATTTCATTTAACAGAAAAAGGCAAAGAACAGATTAAAAAAGTTGCTCAATCGCTCAAAGAAGAAAAAATAGATCTTATTTTCGCCTCAGATCTTTTAAGAACAAAAGAAACAGCAGAAATTGTTTCAAAAGCATTGGGTATAGATGTTATATACGACAAAAGATTAAGAGAAGTTGACCAGGGTGATCTAAATGGTCTTTCAAGGGAGGAGGCTAGGAAATTCTGGGATCCAGAAAACAAACTTTCAAAAGAGGAATTTACTTTAGCAAGAATAAACCAGCCGGCGCCAAATGGGCAAAGCTTTGCCGATCTTCGTTCTCAAGTTTTGGATTTTGTTAAAGAGTTAGAAAGAAAATATCAGAACAAAACCATACTAATAATAAGTCACGAATCTCCCTTACTAATGTTAGAGACAGCATTTTTGGGGCTTTCTAATAAAGAAACCGCTCGCTGGAGAGTAGAAAAACCACTCTCGGTGGGAGAGTTTAGAAGGGTTGAATACAAGCAGTTTCCATATAACGAAGAGGGAGAATTAGATTTTCACAAACCATATGTAGATGAGATTAAATTTTTCTGTCCAAAATGTGGGGCAAAAATGGAAAGAGTTCCTGAGGTAATAGATGTGTGGTTTGATTCGGGCTCAATGCCTTTTGCTCAATGGCACTATCCTTTTGAAAATAAAGATTATATAGATAAAAAAGAACAATTCCCTGC
>CAYNAX010000020.1:0-7180 GCA_964395745.1 uncultured Candidatus Saccharibacteria bacterium
AAAAGCGAGAGTGCAGAGTTTACTGCTAATATTCTCAATCAATTTTTAGAAAAAACTCATAAAATTTTAGAAAAACATCCTCTTAACAAAAAAAGGGTCAAGCAAGGGTTATTACCGGCAAATTATTTGTTAGTTAGAGGAGCAGGCCAACTTAAAAAGGTGCCTAGTTTCAAACAAAAATATGGGCTTAGTGCTGCCTGTATTGCTGGCGGGGCTTTATATAAAGGAATAGCAAAAGTTTTGGGAATGAAAATAATCAGGGTGCCTGGAGCCACTGGCAAACCTAACACAAATCTTAAAAACAAGTTCTTTTACGCTAAAAAATTCCTCAAGCAATATGATTTCATATTTCTTCATATCAAAGCAACAGACAATTTGGCAGAAGACGGCAATTTCTTGGGAAAAAAGATGTTTATAGAAAAAATAGATAAAAAAATCTCTACGGTAAGTAAGCTAAATAACACTCTGGTAATAGTGACTGCCGACCACAATACTTGCTCTTTACTCAAAAGACATTGTAATGGGGCTGTGCCTTTATTAATTTGGGGAGCGAATAAAAAAGATGATGTATCTCACTTTTCAGAAAAAGATTGTAAAAATGGTATGCTTAAAAAAATCCCTGCCCTAAATTTAATGAAAAAAATATTTGACTGGCAGAATTTTTGAGATTATGATAAAATAAACTTTACAAGAATTAATTTTTTCTTATGGATAAATTAAAAATTGCTATTGTTATTGAGACAATTATTATTTTGGCTCTTGTAGGAGCTCTAGTTTTCTTTTTGTTCTTTTCTAAAGAATCAGGAAAATCAGGATTATCGCCTGAGGAGGTATCTCAAAAAGTTATTAATTATATCAACGAGAAATTCCTCACGGGAGATGTAAAAGCAAATCTTGTTTCAATAGAAGATCAAGGAGGAGTATATGCTTTAGTTATAGAAATAGGCGGCAAAGAATATACCTCTTATGCCACAAAAGACGGAAATCTCCTTTTCCCGGAAGGAATTAACTTAAATCCACCCAAACCAAAGGAATTTCCAAAAACCGCCAAACCCGATGTTAAATTATTTGTAATGTCTTTTTGTCCCTTTGGTAATCAAGCAGAAGAGATGTTAATGCCGGTGATCAACCTGCTTAAAGATAAGGCAAACTTTGAACTCCATTATATCTTTTATAGCAATTATGCCTCCGGATATCCGGATTACTGTTACGATAAAGAAAATAAATACTGTTCAATGCATGGAATTCAAGAACTACATCAAGACATAAGAGAGTTATGCGTGGCTAAATATCAAAAAGACAAACTGTGGGACTTTGTGAAAGAGATAAACGCTCAGGCCTCTTCTCAAGATGTTGACAGCAAATGGGAAGGAATTGCCAAAAGCGTGGGTATAGACATTGATAAAATTAAAGCATGTGTAAAAGATGAGGCTTCTCAACTTTTGGCTCAGGAATTTCAACTTACAAGTGGCCAATATTTGGTTCAAGATCCAACCCGGCACAATGGTTTAGAAAAGGAATCAATTTCTGCTTCACCGACTTTAGTTATTAATGGTATTATTTATGATGGTTCAAGAAGTTCGGAGGATTTTAAAAAAGCAATTTGTTCCGCTTTTGAAAATCCTCCTTCTGAATGCAGCCAAACTTTAGAAAATTCTCAGAACGGAAATTCTGGCGGATCCTGCGGATAAAACAATTAATCCTGAGATATGCCAAAAATCAAAATATACTCAACTCCAACTTGTCCTTATTGCCAGCTGCTCAAGGAATATCTTAAAGAACATAATATAGATTTTGAAGATGTCGATGTCTCAAAAGATCAGGCAGCCCTTCAAGAACTGCAGAAAAAAACCGGTGCCTTAGCTGTGCCAGTAATAGATATAGATGGAGAAATCATTATTGGTTTCGATAAACCAAAAATCGATCAAATTTTAAACATAAAAGATTAATTTAATTTTTTCACAATATGATTCGCGTAGCCATAAATGGTTTTGGTAGAATTGGCCGTCTCACTTTGAGACATCTTCTTAAAAATCATCCCAAAGTCAATATTGTGGCTATCAATGATCTAACCGAGCCCGAGATTTTGGCACACCTTCTAAAATACGACTCCAACTACGGAATTTATCAAAAATCAGTTAAAGCCAAAAATAATATTTTATTGATAGACGGGTCTTCTAAAGGAAAAAAGATAAAAGTATTTGCCGAGTCCGACCCCGCAAAACTTCCTTGGAAAAAACTCAAAATAGATATAGTTTTAGAATGTACGGGCAGATTTACTGATTTTGAAGGAGCAGAAAAGCATTTGAAAGCCGGGGCAAAACAGGTAATAATCTCTGCGCCCTCAAAAAGCGAAGAGGTTCCCTCGTTTGTTTTAGGAGTAAATCAAGATAAATTTAACCCTAAAAAACACAAAATAATAGATATGGGATCGTGTACAACTAATTGCCTTGCGCCTATAGTTAAAGTATTAAACGAGGATTTTGGAATCGTAAAAGGTTTTATGACCACTATTCACAGTTATACTAATAACCAGCGTCTGTTAGATGTTGCTCACAAAGATGTTCGAAGAGCCAGAGCGGCAGCCGTCAATATTATTCCTACAACTACTGGAGCCACTAAAGCCATAGGAAAAGTTATCCCTGAGGTAAAAAATAAATTAGATGGAATGGCAATCAGAGTACCTACCGCTACAGTCTCTTTCATTGATCTTGTCGTAGAACTCAAAAAAAATGTAGAGGCAGAAGAATTAAATTATCATTTTAAAAAAGCGTCTCAAAGAAAAGAACTAAAAGGAATTCTAGGCATAGAAGATGCCTTGTTGGTTTCTTCTGATTATAAAGGAATTACATATTCTGCAGTTATTGATGCTGCCTCTACTAGAGCAATTGATAATCTGGTAAAAATCTGTGCTTGGTATGATAACGAATGGGGCTATGCCTGTCGCTTGGCTGAATTTACAGAATATGTTGGAAAGAAAATAAAAAAATAATGTGAAAATAATATCGCCTCTTAGGACCCGGAATAAGCCGGGTCTTTTTCTTATAAAATTTTAAATATTTTGAAATTTAAGATATAATGAAAAAATATGCTTTTAAAATTTAAGGACGCTGAAAAAATACTCAAAAAATACAATATACCTGTAATTACTACAGGTGAGATTTCCAATAAAAAAGAGGCAATAGAATTTTCCAAAAAATCAGGATTTCCCCTAGTTTTAAAGCTTGATAGCCCCTACATTCTTCACAAAACAGATATCGGAGGAGTGATTTTGGATATTAAAAATAAAGAAGACCTAAAATCAGGGTGGATCAAAATTTCAAAAATTGCCAAAAAATATAAAGCAAAGGTTTTAATCCAAAAGCAAATTCCGGGAATTTACATAATTATGGGAGCAAAAAAAGATCCTGTCTTTGGACCTTTAGTTATGTTTGGGTTGGGAGGAATTTTTGTTGAAATTCTAAAAGATGTCTCTTTTAGGTTAGCACCAATAACAAAAACTGAGGCGAGAAAGATGATAAAAGAAATAAAAGGATACAAGATTCTTAAAGGGTATAGAAGCCAAAAACCTGTAGATATTGACGCTTTATCAAAAATTTTAGCCAATCTCTCAAAGATGATTGCAAAAGAAAAAAATATCAGAGAAGTTGACCTTAATCCTTTAATTGTGAATGAAAAAAAGGCTTTGGTGGTTGATGCAAAAATCATCGGGAAACTATAAATTTTAAACGATAAACTATAAACAAGTTTTATGGAAGTAAGAAAATTGCAAACTTTAAACAGAATTTTTAATCCAAGAGCAGTGGCAATAATTGGGGCAACAGATAGACCATGCTCTGTTGGAAGAGGACTGTGTAAAAATTTACTTGAAGGAAAAAACAAAAGAAAAATTTATTTTGTAAATCCTTTTAAAAATAAGGTTTTTGGTATGAAAACTTATCCGAAAATTACCGACATAAAAGAAAGGGTTGATTTAGCAATAATTGCTGTGCCTGCTAAAATTGTTCCTGACGTAGCAAAAGATTGTGCTAGAAAAAAAGTTTTAGGGGTTATTATTATTTCATCGGGCTTTGCTGAGATTGGAAAACAGGGAGAAAAATTACAAAATGAAGTCAAAAAAATATTAAAAGATATATTTCTTATTGGGCCTAACTGTCTGGGTGTAATCAATCCTTATATAAAACTTAATGCTTCTTTTGCTCCGCAAACTCCCCAAAAAGGAGAAATAGCATTTATTTCTCAATCAGGGGCATTAATTGATTCGATAATTGATAAATCTCTCTATGAAAATTATGGTTTCTCTTGGGTTATTTCCTACGGAAACGAGGCAGGGTTTACTCTGACAGATTTTTTAGAATTCGCTTATCAAGATAAAAATACCAAAACAATCGCTTTATACTTAGAAGGAATAAAAGAGGGAAGAAAATTCTATCAAACCCTTAAAAAAATCACTCCAAAGAAACCTGTTGTGGTTTTAAAAGGAGGTAAAACAAAATTATCTCAAAAAGCGGTTTCTTCTCATACAGGCAGCTTAGCAGGTGAAAAAGAAATATATTCTGCAGTTTTTAAACAAGCAGGGGCAATTGAGGTTGAGTCAATAGAAGAAATGTTTGATGTGGCAAAAGCCCTGGCTTGGCTACCTAAATGTAAAAATGGAATTGGAATTGTCACAAACGGAGGGGGAGCAGGAATTTTAACAACCGATTATTGCCAAAGTTTTGGGATTAAACTTCCAAAACTTAAAAAAGAAACTATTCGTAGAATAAATTCATCTTCAGCAATACCGTCTCATTGGTCAAAAAATAATCCGGTTGATATTATTGGCGACGCTTTATCTGATAGGTATCAAATAGCAATTGAATCCTTGCTTTCTCAAAAAGATATCTATGGATTAATTGTAATTCAAACCCTACAAATAATGACCGAACCAGTCAAAAATGCTAAAATTATAATTGAGGCAAAAGAAAGATGGAAAGAAAAACCAATTATTTGTGTTTTTATGGGAGGAAAAGGAACAAGGGCAGCCGTAAAACTACTTGAAAAAAATCAAATCCCAAATTATTCAGATCCCTTGCGAGCGGCAAAAGCAATGAAAGCGTTAATTCAACAATAAATTGTAAAAACAATCTTGGGTTCAAGTAAAGTGAAAAAATTAACTAATAAAAGTTTATGAAAAAAAATAAAAAGTTTATTCTGTGGTTTGAAGAAATTTCTCACAAAGATGTACCTCTTGTAGGAGGGAAAAATGCTTCTTTGGGCGAAATGTACCGCACTTTAATAAAAAAGGGGATTAATATCCCAAATGGGTTTGCTCTCACTGCTTATGCATATTTTTATTTTCTTGAAAAAGCGGGGCTGAAGCGAAAATTAAAAGAACTATTTACAAATTTTGATTCGCGCAACATTGAACAACTACAGGAAGTAGGAAAAGCAATAAGAGATGCAATTTTAAAATCCGAATTTCCCGAAGAATTAAAAGAGGAAATTATTAAAAACTATAAGAAACTCTCACAAATCTACAAAGAGAAGAATGTTGATGTAGCAGTGAGAAGCTCTGCCACAGCAGAGGACTTGCCAACTGCATCTTTTGCAGGGCAACAAGAAACTTATTTAAATGTTCAAGGGGAGGAACAACTTCTGAAGGCGGTGAAGAAATGTATTGCTTCTCTTTTTACTGACAGGGCTATCGCTTACCGAGAAGAAAAAGGATTTGATCATCTAAAAATTGCCTTATCTGTAGGAGTTCAAAAAATGGTTCGTTCTGATCTCGCCTCATCCGGGGTAATGTTTACTTTAGATACCGAAACTGGTTTTCCCAATGTTGTTTTGATTAACTCAATTTGGGGAGTAGGAGAAATGATTGTAAAAGGAAGAATTACTCCAGACGAATTTTTTGTTTTTAAACCCGTTCTCAAAGAGGGATATAAATCAATCATTGTTAAAAATCTCGGACGAAAAACAAAAAAACTCATTTATGGAAAAAAAGGTGGTTTAAAAGAAATTTCGGTTTCGCCAAAACTTCAATTAAAATTTTCCCTCACCGATGAGGAAATTTTAACTTTGGCAAAATGGGGATGCTTAATTGAAGAGCATTACTCAAAACTGGCGGGCAAATGGATGCCCCAAGATATTGAATGGGCAAAAGATGGAAAAACGGGTCAACTTTTTATTGTTCAGGCGCGTCCTGAAACAGTCCACGCCCACAAAAAAGGTACTATCTATGAAGAGTATCAGATTAAAACCAAAAAGGAGCCAATTCTAAGGGGAATCGCAATTGGAGACAAGATTGGTGAAGGAAAAGTTAAGGTAATCGAAAGCATTAAAAAAATGAGTGATTTCAAAAAAGGAGAAGTACTTGTTACTAGAATGACAGATCCGGATTGGGTCCCGGTAATGAAAATTGCCTCCGCAATTGTTACTAACGAGGGCTCTAAGACATGCCATGCGGCGATAGTCTCAAGAGAACTAGGCATTCCTTGTATTGTAGGCACTCAATTTGCCACCAAAATTTTAAAAACAGGACAATATATAACAGTTGATTGTACTCAAGGGTTAAAAGGAAGGGTGTTTGCCGGAAAGGTCCCTTATAAAGTTAAACGCTATAACTTAGAAAAACTTCCAAAGCCAAAAAAGACAAAAATTGTTGTAAATATTGGGGCGCCTGAGATTGCTTTTAAAACATCATTTTTGCCGGTTGAGGGAGTAGGTTTGGCAAGAGAGGAATTTATTATTGCTCAAAAAATCAGGGTTCATCCTTTGGCTTTGTATTATTTTAAGCAGTTAAAACAGGGACAAATTAGCAAATTACCTTTAGTAAGGCAGACCAGCCAGAAAGAAATTAAAAAACTTGTAAAGAAAATAGAAGAAATAACAGTTGAGCATAAAGATAAAAAAGAATACTTTATCAAAGAATTAGCAGAAGGTATTGGGCAGATTGCTGCTGCCTTTTGGCCAAATGAGGTAATTGTTAGGTTCTCTGATTTTAAAACAAACGAATATGCCCAACTTGTTGGAGGAGATTTATTTGAGCCAGAAGAAGAAAATCCAATGATCGGTTGGCGAGGGGCTTCGCGTTATTACGATCCTCGTTTTGCCCCAGCGTTTTCAATGGAGTGTCAGGCAATAAAAAGAGTAAGAGATGTATTTGGATTAAAGAATGTTTCGGTAATGATTCCGTTCT
>CAYNAX010000021.1:0-6980 GCA_964395745.1 uncultured Candidatus Saccharibacteria bacterium
CGGCTTCGGCTTAATCTTACAGAACTTTATAATCGAGGAGGTGGCGGTTTGTTTGGAAGCGGGTCTTTAACAGGCAGTATCGGTGTAGTTACTATTAATCTTCCAAGAATTGGATATCTTTCCAAAACCAAAAAAGAATTTTTTGAACGCTTAGGAAAGATGATGGATTTAGCAAAAGAAAGTTTGGAAATAAAAAGAAAAACAATAGAGAATTTTATAGAAAAGGGACTTTATCCTTATTCCAAACATTATCTTTCCGGTATTAAAAAAGCCCGTGGTGAATACTGGGCAAACCACTTTTCAACTATCGGGCTTGTGGGAATGAATGAAGCACTTTTAAATTTCTTAGGAGAGGATATTGCCTCAAGAAGAGGGAGAAAATTCGCCTTAGAGGTGATGGACTTTATGAGAGAAAGGTTAGTGAAATATCAAAAAGAAACAGGAAATATATATAATCTTGAAGCCACGCCAGCAGAATCTACGGCTTACCGCCTGGCCCAAAAAGACAAAGAAAATTATCCAGACATTATTACTGCTGGCACAAAGAAAGTTCCCTACTACACAAATTCTACCCAATTACCCGTAAACTTTACCGATGATTTATTTGAGGCGCTTAAACTTCAGGACGATCTTCAGTGCAAGTATACAGGAGGCACGGTCTTCCATATATTTTTAGGAGAAAAAGCTCCAAACGCAGATACAGTTAAGGCGCTTGTTAAAAAAGTTTTTGAGAAATTTAGACTTCCCTATATCACTATTACTCCAACATTCTCGATCTGCCCGGTTCATGGCTATATTGCCGGAGAACATTTTTATTGTCCCAAGTGCACAGTTAAGCAACCCTGCGAAGTTTATTCTCGGGTAGTAGGATATCTGAGGCCAGTTTCTCAATGGAATTTCGGAAAACAGCAGGAATTCAAAGAGAGAAAAGAGTTCAAGATTAAGAAATCAAAAGTTGGGACTTAAATGGTAATCGGCGGCTTACAAAAATTTACCTTATTAGATTATCCTAACAAGATCGCCGCAACTGTTTTTCTTGCCGGATGCAATTTCCGTTGTCCCTTCTGTTATAATCCCGAACTTGTTTTACCCGAGGTTATAAAAAAGACCCCAAAAATTACAGAGAGGTCTTTTTTTAAATTTTTGAAAGAAAGAAGAAATTTACTGGAAGGAATAGTAGTTTGTGGGGGCGAGCCAACAATTCATCGAGATCTGCCATCGTTTATAAAAAAAATAAAAAAATTAGGCTTTGCTGTAAAACTTGATACAAACGGGTCGAATCCGCAAATGTTGAAAAAACTTATAGACCAAAACTTAATTGATTATGTGGCTATGGATGTTAAGGCTCCAAAAGAAAAATATCAAGAGGTAACAGGTGGAAAGGGCGACCCAGAAGTTATAGAAGAGAGTATCTCTATATTAAAATCAAGCAAAATAGATTATGAATTCAGAACCACTGTTGTTCCTACTCTTTTGTCAAAAGACGATATTTTAGAAATCGTAAAATGGATAAGCCCGGCAAAAAAATATTTTCTTCAAAATTTTTCTCCGTCCAAGCATATTGATCCTAGATTTAATAATCAAAAACCCTATCCTGAAGAATATCTTTTAGAAATCAAAAAAGTTATCGAGCCATTTTTCGATTTGTGCGGAATAAGAAGTTAGAGAAAGAAAAAATTTTTCTATTACTGCTGATATTCTCAAATTTAGGTTTGGTTATCGGCACAATATTAAAACTCAGCTATTTATATTGGCTGGGTTTTTTCTTTTTTGTAGTAATGCTTTTTTACAAAAGAAACATTTTATTAGCCCTTTCTGTTGCCCTTATCTTTATATTTTTTTCTTGTTATGCTTTTAACTTTACAAAAAATATTGCCTCTGCAAAAAGGGTTCTCTTTTCACAAACAACTCCGGTCTCAATATATGGAAAAATTATAACCGACCCTTGGGAGAGCAAAAACTCCCAGAAATTTGTATTATTGGTTGAGCAGGTAAACCAAACAAAAACAAAAACAAAAGTTTTAGTATATCTTGGGAAAGACAAAAATCTTTACAAGGGCGAAAGAATTAGAATTTTGGGAGAGATAAAAGAACTCCCAAGTTTTGAGGAGTTTGATTGTAGAGAGTATCTTTATAAACAGGGAATTGTCGGGGTTGTTTATTACCCGGAATTAAAAGAAATCAAAGAGGCAAATTTTCTTTATAGGGTTGTTAATAAAGCAAGAAAAAGGGCAGATAAAATTTTTTCAGAAAACCTCCCTTATCCGGAAGATTATTTTGTTAAAGCAGTTATCTTGGGAGAAAAAAGAGAACTTCCTGATAAACTTAAAGAAATTTTTAACAAATCGGGTATCCGTCACATCACAGCAATTTCAGGAATGCATATAGTTGTTTTGCTTAATATTTTAACCACTTTTTTAATTGCCCTAGGTCTTTGGCGACAACAAGCCGGCTTACTGACACTTTTCTTCATTATTTTATACATTTTCTTTATTGGTTTTCAGCCATCTGCTGTAAGGGCAGCCATTGTGGGTGCAGGAATTATTATTGCTCAAATCTTTGGCAGGTTGCCCGATACCACCCGTTTTCTTTTGCTGGCAGCCGCAGCAATGCTGATTGTTAATCCTTTTTTAATTTACGACACCGGTTTTCAATTATCTTTTTTGGCAGCTGCAGGTATTAATTACCTAACACCGTTTTTTAACCAAAAATTAAAAAGAGTTCCCAATGTTTGCGGTTTAAGAAGTATTTTATCAATGTCTCTTGGAGCGCAAATTTTTACAATCCCTTTGCTTTTATATCACTTCGGATATTTTTCTTTCCTTTCTCTTTTAACAAATATTTTGATTGTTCCCTTAATGCCCTTTTTGCTTGGCTTAGGAATTCTTGCTCTAATTTTTGGCTTTATTTCTTCTTGGTTAAGTTTTATTATCTTTCTTCCTCTTTTTATTATTTCCCGGTATATTATTTGGATGTCTTCAACTTTTTCTAAATTCCAAACTTTGCTTCTTAATGTTAAAATTTCTCTTGCTCTTGTAATTTTTTATTATCTTTGTCTCTTTGCGCTGGTTAAAAAAATATTAACCAAACAGAGATATTGGTTTCTGAAAATTTAAAGAAAAAAACCGGGACAGATAAGATTTTTCTGTCCCGGTCTCTATGGGAGTTTGCCAATGATTTCAGCAAGTTGGGGAATAATGTCTTTCAAACTCTTTCCTCTTTGGGTGGCTTTCCAGTAATGTTCCATGACAGCAAATTCTATCACCTTGGCGTCAAATTCCTTGTGAAAATCGCCACGAGGAGGGTCATAACGAAAAAGGCAATCTACGAATAGTACTACTTTCCTCATATAGTCGTCCTTAGAAGGAGAACTTTGAGCAAACCAGCAGTTTTTGGGAAGAAACCGCTGCAGCCGATGGCGTACCTCATGAGCAGCAATTCCTACGATGAGAGCATCTACGGTAAGATCAGGCAATTCTTCTGACTTATGATCTCCCTCTAAAAGAATTAACTTCCCCGTGGCCGCCCGCTCAAGATGTTGAGCAATTCCTGGAACGAAGATATGGTATTCTGGATGATAATACTCAATGTAATGGTCCTTATCCGGTGGGGGATTGGTTGCCAGAACAATTGTAGCGGGCATCAGACAAGTGTTTTCGTTTTCAAATACTAGCCGATCTAATGTCGCTATTATTTGATAAAGCTGATCGGCAATCTTCCAGTCGCTCTCAGGCATTCAGTATCACCTCCTTTGCGGAAAGAACTAATTTGTATATTACCATATTTTATTTATCTGTCAAATAATATTTTTCAAAAAAAAGAAAATATGAGATAATATATTAATGCCTGTTTTAAAATTTCCAGAAAATTTCCTTTGGGGAACAGCAACTTCTGCTTATCAGGTAGAGGGGGGCAATGTCTACAGCGATTGGGAAGATTACTATCCTGCTGGCATTGCCTGCGATCATTATCATAAATATCAAGAGGACTTTGACTGGATTGTTAAACTCAACCAGAATGCCTATCGTTTTTCTATTGAATGGGCAAGAATTGAAAAAAAAGAAGGAAAGTTTGACCAGAAAGAAATTGAACATTACCGGGAAGTACTTCTTTCACTCAAAAAAAGAAACATTAAAGCAATGCTTACCCTGTTTCATTTTACTCTTCCCCGATGGTTTCAAGAAAAAGGAGGCTTTACCAAGCAAGAAAACATTTTTTATTTTAAGCGATTTGCCAACAGAATTTTTGATGAGTACAAAAACCTTGTTGATTTTTGGGTGATCATCAACGAACCTCAAGTTTATGCTGCTCAAGGATACCTTTTAAAACTTTGGTCCCCCAAAAAGAAAAATCTAATACTATATTTAAAAGTTTTGAGAAACTTAATTTTGGCGCACAAAATTATTTATAAAAATTTTCACCAAAAACAATCTCAAGTTTGGGTGGGTATTGCCAAAAACAATCAGTTTTTCGAGCCATACAACCCAAGATCTATTTTTGATAAATTAACAGTAAAAATTGCCAATTGGTGGCAGAATCATTATTTTTTAAATAAGATAAAAAACCACCTCGATTTTATAGGGCTAAATTATTATTTTCATAATAAAATCAAATTCCCGTTTTTCATTAAAAACGATAACAAAATTGTCTCTGATGTTGGTTGGGAGGTCTATCCAAAAGGCATATATTTTACATTAAAAGATTTAAAACAATACAATTTGCCAATTTATATTACAGAAAACGGAGTAGCTGACAAAGACGATCGTTTAAGAGAAAAATTTATTAAAGACCATCTTTATTGGATATGGAGAGCAATTCAGGAAAAAGTAGATATAAGAGGGTATTTTCACTGGTCTCTTCTCGATAATTTTGAGTGGGAAAAGGGTTTTGAGCCACGTTTTGGTTTAATAGAAGTTGATTATAAAACATTAGAACGCAAACCCAGAAAAAGCGCCTTTTATTATGCAGAAATTTGCAAGACAAACCAAATAAAACTTCCCTGATCATTCACTACCCACTACCCACTACTCACTACTCACTATCTATGCTTTGGCTAACTCTAACAATCATTTCCTATTTCTGTTCAGCCGTTGCCTCGGTTGTAGATAAAATTCTTCTTTCAGGGCCCATTCCTAAACCAAAAATTTACGCTTTTTATGTCGGTATTTTGGGAATTCTGGCACTAGTTTTAATACCCTTTGGGTTTCAGGTGCCCCCCTTGCAAATAATTTTTCTTGCCCTTTTTGCTGGAAGTATATGGATGGTGGGAATGATGTATTTGTTTAAGGGGTTAAGGCAATTTGAAGCCTCCAGAATTATTCCGGCTATAGGAGGGTTTTTACCTCTTTTTACTTTAGGATTTGTTCATTTTTTTTCTTGGCAGGCAAAAATATCAACGCCGTTATTGACATCTTGGCGTCTCCTTTCTTTTATTTTATTAATTTCAGGAAGTGTATTAATTAATTTACAAAAAGACAAACACTTGACCGCAAAAAGCCTTGTTTTATCTCTGTGGACTGCTTTCTTGTTGGGTCTTAGCTTTACAGCCACAAAGATTGTATTTTTAAACCAATCCTTTATTTCTGGCATTATCTGGACACGGATCGGAGTATTTTTAGTTGCTCTTGCTCTTATTTCCTCCAAGGAAGTGCAGGAGGAAATTTTTTTCAAAAAAAGAGGATCACATCAGCCAATGTTTAAAAAACCGAAACTGGCTTTAGTTTTTCTAGCCAATCAAGCAGTTGGGGCAATATCCGGCATTTTACAAGGGCTTGCCATTTATTTAGTCCCCTTAGGAATGCTTGCTTTTGTTAATGCTTTAGAAGGTACAAAATATGTTTTTGTATTGCTTTTGATCATTCTTCTTTCATTAAAACTTCCAAAGATTTTGTCAGAAACCCTCTCTAAAAAGGTTATTCTTCAAAAAATAATTGCAACCATTCTTATTGTGTGCGGACTAACCATTCTTTATTGTTTATGAGAAAGATATTCATAATTTTTTATACGGTTTTGGGAACTCTTTTTATTCTTGTTGTCTTTTTCTTCTTTGTGGGTTGGCAAAAGCCGGCTCAAAATATCAACTGGGGCGTGGTCTTTTCTCAAAGACACGCTCATTATTTGGGGCTTGACTGGAAGGAAAATTACCTTGCCATTTTAGATGATCTTGGAGCAAAAAATTTAAAGTTAATTGCCTACTGGGATTTGATTGAAAAAGAAAGAGGTATATATGACTTTTCTGATCTTGATTGGCAAATTAAGGAGGCAGAAAAAAGAGGCGCTAAAGTATTATTGGTTATTGGAAGAAGAGTTCCGCGCTGGCCTGAGTGTTTTATTCCAAAATGGGCTTTGTATCCCAAAGACATACACAAAAAAGCCCTGTTAGAATATATTGGAGAAGTAGTAAAAAGGTACAAAGATAATCCAACAATTTGGGCTTGGCAAGTGGAAAACGAGCCCTTTTTCCCTTTTGGTAAGTGCCCTCCGCCAGAGGAAGAACTTTTAAAAAAAGAAATAGAGGTGGTAAAATCGCTGGATACCCAAAAAAGACCAGTGGTAGTTAGCGAGAGCGGGGAAATTCCTTTATGGTTTAAGGCGGCAAAGTTCGGTGATATTGTAGGACATACTCTTTATAGAAAGGTTTGGGTTTCTCAACTTCATACATATTTTAAATACCCCTTTCCTCCGGTTTATTATGGTCAAAAAGCATGGCTTATCAAAAAAATTTTTAAAAAGCCGGTTATCTGTGTAGAACTACAAGCAGAACCCTGGGGGCCTGTTCTTTTGTATGATCTTTCTTTAGAAGAACAGAAAAAAACAATGGATTTAGAAAAATTCAGAGAGGTTATTAATTTTGCTAAAAATACTGGCGAGGATACTTTTTACCTCTGGGGAGCAGAATGGTGGTATTGGCTGAAAGAAAAACATCAAGATTCCGCAATATGGCAGGAGGCACAGAAATTATTCAGAAACCAGATTAAATA
>CAYNAX010000022.1:0-6845 GCA_964395745.1 uncultured Candidatus Saccharibacteria bacterium
CATTCCAATCACCATCCCCAAATCGTTATTTTCAGTAATAACCATTTCTCCAATTTTTACATTTGGAATTCCGCTTACATAAGCCAAATCATAAGTAAAGGCCTCCACATAGCCGATCTCTCCAACTGTTTTTAGATAGTAGTCAAAACCTTTCATATAAAATCTCTTATATTAAGTTTTTCTAATTCTCTTCTTAGAGAAAGATCTAAATATTTACCTCTATATTCTAAAATTGCTCCCCCAACAATGGCAGGATTAACTTCGATATCTAAAAGAATCTTCTTCTTTAAATTTCTCTTAAGCCAGTCAGAAAGCTCCTTTATAAAACTTGGAGTAGGCAAGAAAGCAAGCTGAATTTTCAAAACAGGCAGTTTTAGAAGTTCATCTTTTGTTTCTTCAAGTTCTTTTAATATCTTTTCTTTATTAGAATAACCATCTTGGGATAGTTCTAAGAAGAAATCATAAAATTTATTAGAAATTTTTTCTTTAGCTTTTTCTATTTTTTCTCCAAGAGAGAGCTTGGGATTTTTAAAAACTAAATCAGAAACCTTTTCAGCATCTTGCATAAAAAGATTAAGATCCTCCTTTGTATAGATGTGATTTTGAATTCTTTCTTTTAAACTTTTCATAAAAATTAATTAAAGAAGCCCTCGTTTTTTGCTTTTTCTAATGCTTCTTTAACAATTCGTTGGTGTCGATTAAGATCAATTGTTTTTCCAAGTACAGCAATAGCAACTTTTTTAAGTACCAAATAAACCTTCTCGTCTAACTGCTTCATTCGTTTTTCTTTGTAAGCGTCTATTTCCTTTTTTGCTTCAGAAATATAACCTTCAAGAGACTTCTCAATTTTTTTTGGCATTTGAGAAACATTGTCTTGGGCTTGGCGTTGAACCTCTTGAAGCAAGTCTTCGGCTTTTTGAGAAAAAGTATTTACCAAATCCAGAAGTTTTTTATGCATCTCGCCTAGGTCTTTTTGAATTACCTTGTTGGTTAGGTCAATTTTTGAATCCGTTTCTTGTAAAAGTTGCTCTTGGGCTCTTTCGCTTAAAGCCACAAGAACCTTTATCTGTTCTTTTGTTGTTTCTTCTATTTCGTTTAAAACTCGGTTTATTTGTGCGGTCGCGTTCTTAAGGGCATCAAAGTAATTTTTTTGATTTTTTTTGAATTCATCTACAGACAAAGACAATTCTTTTTGGTATGATTTCAGTATGTGTGTTCCGGCTCGCTCAATATCTTTTCTTAATCCCTCTAAAGATTTTTGAAGTTCTGCTCTAAAAAGCGCTTCTATTTCCTTTTGGAAATTTTCTGAAATCGGAAAAGTAATAACGCTTTCTTTTGCCCCCTTTTGAGTTTTGGGGGTGAAAGTAAAGAAGATTATAAAAAGAAGTAATATTAGTGCGCCAATTATAAAGAAAATTATAGACTCAATCATATTGATAAGTTAATAAAAACAAGGTCAAATAGGGGATTAATAAAGTATAACAAACAAAGAAAGGCCAAGTCCAGTTAAGGAAAGAAGCACTACTCCGACAAGATTCCAAATCATTGCAACTAAAATTACTCTTTTTGCTAAGGGATTGCGACTTATTCCTTCAACCCCTTTTCTTAGGGTTTTTCCAAAATAGAAAAATCCCAAGATAAAACTTATAATTCCAATTAGCCCCCCAAAAATATATCTTAAAACATTAGGTACATTTTCTGGTTTTGATAATTCTTCCACAATGTTTTTATAAGCCGCCCTTAAATTAAATTTGTCTTCGTTTGGAGAAATGTTTGCATATTGCACATTTACAAAAACCCTAATTGACCCCTCGGATTTTTTTAGTGGTTCCAAGGCCTTTCCAATTACATAACCAGATTTTGTTGCTTTTTGCCCAACACCTGGAATTTCAGAGGAGGTGATAAAATCACCCACATTAATATCACCATTTTTGTTAGTCACTCTTGCTAGCGTTTCGCCATAATAAATTATTGGCTTAGAGGCGGGGGTCGGCTTATTAAGAACAATTACTGGTGTTTCGACAGCAACGACACCATAGAGATTGGGATCATATGGTTTTTGAGAAAGGGTTAACCCGTCTTTTGTTTTTGAAACTAAACTACCTGGGGCTGCTTCTTGGTCACCCTTAATTTCAAAATAAGCGGCTGTTTGAGCATAAATTATTCCTGTAGCAACAACAGGTAAAAAGAGGATAAAAAATTTAATCCAAAGTCTTCTCATAATCATTTATCTTCTATCATAATTATACCATATCTTTAATTAAAAAATACAAATTAGTTTGAAAGAATTATCCACAGTAAAGAATTTTGTCTTACCTAAAAAAGAATCACAAGTTTTAAATAGATCTAAATTGATTGATTAGAAGTTTAGATGGCTATGACAGAGAAGATTTTATTATATCAACAAGTCACTACCCAAACATGCAATTTTCCAGCAAAATCAATCAATTTTCATAATTCCCGTTACGGGAATAAATTTTACCGTGATGGTTTTTACTGCTTAAACTAAATTCCGAGCCCTTTATTATCTAATAAATCTCTAAATCTCTAAATCTCTAAATTTCTAAACATAGAAATAATTTAAGATTATTTTAATTTGCTTAGACTTGCATAAAATTTGTCGAGAACAGTTCTCGACAAATTTTAAAATTAAAAAATCTTAAAATGAAACAAGTAAGTTATATAGGGAATAAAAATATCGAGCAAGAATAACGAGAACTATTCTTGTTAGTTTTTTATTTCGACCAGAATAAGCTTCACAGGTATAAAAAACCTTTCAAACAAGAAAAAAAAAGATTAAATTACTTTATTCTGTCTTTTTTGTTTTCTTTTTTGTCCACTCTTTCTTTATTCTCTCTCTTGGCAGAAGAAATTTAACCGAAAGAATAATATGAAAAACATGTGAATATCTTACTTGACAGCCTTTTTTAGAAAGGAGAAAATAAAATAAGAATTGAATTCCCGTTACGGGAAAAATATGGATTTCTCTGAAAAAGAGAAAATAATTTCAATTGAAGAATTAATAGAACGAGCAAGGGCGCTTGGGGTTGATTTTGGTAAAGGAGATCCTAAAAACAGGATAAGATATTATACCAAGATAGGAATTTTTCCTCATGCTCAAAGAAAAAAAATTAACGGAAAACCTTCTCAAGGTGTTTATCCAGAAAGTGCCCTGAATCTTTTGTTAGAGATAGACAAACAACTCAAACAAGGAAAGACGGTTCAGGATATAAAAAGAGAGCAGAAAGAAAGAAAAAGATTATTGTCGCAACCACAACCGTCACCCTCAGAAAAAATTATTCCGAAGAAAGAAGAAATTGTCAGCCAAACTTTGGAAAGAGAAATCTTAGATGAAGCAGTAGAAGAAGCAAGAGTAGAGAGGGAGGTAGCAAAAAGTGTATCTCCTGTAGACGATTCTAATTTTTCAATCCCACTTTTTGTTTACCAAAAAAGAGCAGAATTTTTTCAAAAAATTGTAGCAAGCATTCTTTTAATTGTTGCAACAGTAATGATAGGGTTTCTTGGAACAAGTTTAGCGCAGAACGGAGTTACAGAGAATCCCCTTAAAAACCTACAAGCATTTTTGGGAGAATTTTTTTCAAGAGAAACGAAAATCTCTCAAAATATCTCCCCAGAGCAAGATAAGAGTATTAACAAAGTTCAAGAAATATTTAATTTACCATCAGCAGAACCATACCTTACTATTAATGCGGAAACAAAAATTAACGCTCCTTTAAAAGTAAAAGACGTAGTTACGGCAAAAGAATTTGTTTTGAGCAACCAAAGTCATCGGGGAAGAATTATTTTTCAAAATTTAAGCGCAGACAGAACCTATATTTTGCCAGACCAGTCAGGAACTATTTGTTTGAGTACAGGAAACTGCATAGGTATTGCCGGAGAGGTTACAACTTCGGGCGGAGTAACCAACAGATTAGCAAAATTTTCTTCTTCTCATAAAATTGTTAGTTCCTCTATTGCAGACCAATTTAATCAAGGCATTGCTCTTACAATTGATTCTTCGGGCAACGTCGGAATAGGAGCAGAAAACCCTCAGGCAAAATTAGATTTGAAAGGAAAACTTAAAGTGGCAGGAGAAATTGTCTCTCCTAATATATATGTAAGCGCAGATGAGGATGGGGGAGTAGGCATTGGAACTACTGATCCTGCTCACGCTCTAGATGTAAAAGGAGAGATTTATGCTACAGGAGATATTTGTACCACAAAAGGAGGAAAAAAATGTTTAAGTCAAATGAGCACCACCTCTCAAATTCCTTTTATTATCAGTTCCAGTTCAGGAGTTTCTGGAAGCGGTACAGCAAGTGCTATAGCAATGTGGAGCGATTCATCTACCCTCACCAGTTCATCAATTTATCAGTCAGGCAGTGATATTGGTATCGGTGTGTCAAACCCTACAACAAAACTGGATGTAGATGGAATCGTAAAAATGACCGGATTTCAAATGCCTACAGGGGCCCAAGCAGGATATGTTTTAACTTCTGATGATTCGGGAGTAGGTACTTGGCAGGAATTGCCTTCGATAAGTTTACCTTCAGGCACAATTGGGCAAACTTTAAGACACGATGGATCGGACTGGGTAGCCGACTCTCTTTTGTACAATACCGGCACAGAAATAGGTATTGGTACTACTAGCCCGGAGAGTATCTTAGATGTTGCTGGTACAGTAACGATGACAGGTTTCAAAATGCCCACAGGTGCTCAGGCAGGATACATTTTAACCTCTGATGCTTCAGGGGTTGGAACCTGGCAACCTGCTCCCTTAGACACCTTGCCTTCAGGAACTTTGGCAGGTCAAACTCTAAGATGGAATGGTTCTGACTGGGCTGTTAGTTCTTTCTTGTTTAATGATGATGGAACCGCAGTGGGAATAAACACTACTTCACCTTCAGCAACTTTAACAGTGAGCGGCACAGGATTATTTTCAGACACTCTTACAGTAGAAACAACAAACTTGCCTCAACTTACATTAAAATATGATGACAACAATACTTTGAGTTTTTCTATTAACGACACTCAAAGCGAGTTAGAGGCATCAAAGACATTAGTAATAAATTCTTTAACCGGCGAAATCAAAACAGGAAGCAATGTTACAAGTTTAAATGCAAGCGGAGTCACTGTTCAAGCAGCAACATATCTTTCAGCATCAGACGACTCAACAGTAAGAAAATCGGGCGAACTTGTTTTAAGACAGGCAATTCCCGTATTCAGATATCCAGTTGCTTCACAAACGGCTTCTACTACATTTATAAGAATTTCAAAATATTTTGACTCATCTTTAGATACACCGCCAACAGCTCTCCCCGGTGCTACCAGAAAATATGCTTTCTTGATTAATTATGCTGATGATATACCCACAGATGATTATTCTTATTGGAGAATTTACAGGCCTAGCGCCAGCGAGGTTTCAGATACATTTAATTTAAGCGGACAAAATATGACATCATTAGAAGAAGGAAGGCCGAGATTAAGCGATTTTGTAACCCTACCAACAGATGATTGGCAATTAGAAGTAAAGGTTCCTTCAGGAAGCAATATTAGAATTTTTAATATCTTTCTTTTGGTCTACGATCAAATTAATTAATTTTATTCAAAGGTCGAGATTATAAAGTTACATTTTTGTTTCAACCTTAAAGGTCACAAAAAACAATAAAAATAATTAAATCAAATCATTAAATAATTAATATATGAACGAAAAACTTCAAAAAATAAAAAGAATTTTTCAGCCCAGAATCAAACTTGCAAAAGGAACGAGATTGGTTTCTTTTGCTTTCATTGGTACGTCTATAATCATTGCCGCGGGTATTCTCTTTGCCGCCAATATGTACTACAACATTGACACAGGCGAGGTTGTCTTAGAGGAAATTCAAAGGGTAACGCAGGTAGTTAGGGCAACTGCTGGGTTAATTGTGGGGGGAAGCGACACTCAAAACCCTACAACAGGATACGATTTAGAAGTAGTAGGGAATGCTTTGTTTGATGCCAGCGTGGTTTTAGATAATTCTCAGATTCTAAAATTTTTAGAAGATGAAGCGAGTTCTACAAACTATGTGGCATTTAAAGCGCCCTCAGGATTGACCACAGATGCCACCTATATTCTTCCAAATCACGATACAAGTCCACCTTCCGCAGATTATGTTCTAACTTGGCAAACAGGAGGGCAACTTGAATGGAAAGAGGTAACAAGCGTTGGAAGCGCAGGTGATATTACCGGAGTTGGTGATGTTTCCTCTGGTGGGGCTTTTGATGGTTCTCAGGGTAATACTTTATATTTTGAAGGAACTACGGCAGATGATTATGAAATTCTTCTTACTGCACAGGATCCAGCAAATGCTGATTACACCATTACTCTTCCTGCTCAGACAGGTACAGTTGGTTTACTTGCCGGTTCTCTAGCCTCAGGCGGAATAATGTTTGCTTCTGATACCTATACGATGACTCAAGATGCTGCAAATCTTTTCTGGGACGACACAAACGACAGGTTGGGTATCGGCACTAACTCACCCTCTTACGCCTTAGATGTATTGGGAGTAATTAGATCAGGAGGTAATGGTCAGAGCGGTGCGATAAGAATTTATTCGGAACAGGGGACCACTGATTATGAATTAGTGTTTCAGCCAAGCTCTTCAATGACAGAAAACACTGTTTATACTTGGCCCGCTGATACAGGATCAGCAAACTATGTTTTAACAACCGATGGAAGCGGCACCCTTACTTGGAAATCTGTTACAGGATCTGGAGGTGCAGGAGCAGTTGGAGGTTCTGGTACAGCAAATAAATTGGCAAAATGGACCGATTCCTATACCATCGGCGATTCTTCTATTACAGAT
>CAYNAX010000023.1:0-6828 GCA_964395745.1 uncultured Candidatus Saccharibacteria bacterium
CCCAGTTTTATTTTGACAAAATGGAAGATTTTGTGTATAATATAATAGCTCGGGTCGGGAGATACGTCTTCAAATTCAAACCCGGGCAAAAAGGAGGAGAAAATGAAATACCTTGTATTAGCGTTTGGAGTTCCTGTAGGACGGGAAGTGAAAGAGATAGGAGTTAGTAAGCATGCTAATCTGTGGGGAGTCACGGATTCCATAGGTAAAAGTATCAAAGTTCGCACTTGGGAGGGGAGCATATTTGTGGTACCATTCGAGAACGTGTGGGTGTTGGCAGAGATTCCATCAGGCATCGAGCCATTTGCCAAAACAAAGAATGAAATCATCCATATGCTTCTCCCTCAGGTTCTTCGTTCACTTGGAGAGAAAGTATGGGCGCTTACCCTTTGTTAAGAAGGATCTCCCGCGGGCCAGGTTTAATCAGGCCCGCTTTTATTTCTAATGAAGGTAAATTTAAAGTAATTAATCTACTTTTAAGACATTTTGTTTTATAATAGAAAAACAAATATGAAACTTCAAAGAAAATTTTATACAAGAGATACGCTTTTAGTGGCAAAGGAACTTTTAGGAAAATATATTGTAAGGAAAATAGGGGAGAGGTTTTTAGTTGGAAAAATTGTTGAAACTGAAGCATATATTGGGCCAAAAGATAAGGCATCGCATTCTTATCAATGGAAAGTAACAAAAAGAAATTTAGCCGAATTTTTAGAAGGAGGCCATATTTATATCTATCTTTGTTATGGAATGTATTGGCAGTTGAATATTACTACTTCAAAGATGGGAACACCCGAGTGTGTTTTAATAAGAGCAATAGAACCGTTACAAAATTGCAAATTGCAAATTTCAAATTGCAAAATTAAAATTGAACCCTGTTTGCAAGTTACATCTAGTTACAGACAAACAAAATTAAGAGTAAAAAATTTGACTGATGGGCCTGGGAAGTTGTGTGAATGGTTAAAACTTGATAAATCTTTTTATGGAGAAGATTTGGTGACAAGTAAGAGGATTTGGTTAGAGAAAGGAGAAAAGATACTCGTATCAAAAATTGTTGCAACAAAAAGAATAGGTATAGATTATGCAGGACCTTGGAAACACAAACCCTGGAGATTTTATATTAAAAACAGCCCTTTTGTTTCAATAAAGTGAAAAATCCAAAGCTCTTGACAAAAATTAGAAAATGGTATATAATATAAATGATTGAGCAAGAGAAAAATAATTCTAGCTCTTGACAAATATTTTTGATTAGGTAATATTTGTATAGTTCTTTATAACTATCCCTGCCACCTGTCCGGCAGAGTGATCATTATTCTAATTGTAGTGGTTAATCTGCCGGACAGGTGGCAGGGCTCGTGGAGCCGGCCAAGCAGGGAAGCCTCTCTGAGCGGGAGGGGTCTGCGAGGCGCGTCTGTTATAAACGAGGGCCGCTGGGAGGCAGATCTCGCCAAATGGCGAGAGCCGCTCTCTGCTTTCTGGGGGGCGTATAATATACGCCCAGCCCTTGCCGGTGTCCGGCTTCACCAATCAATCGGGTGCACCAGACCCCAGCGGTGCTGGGGAGGAGTTCGAGGAGTAAACGAGAAAGAAGCTCCGTTCTGGTGCGCCCGCGTACCAAAAGGCGGGTCGCCCAGCCAATTCGTTGGCTCGGCTCCCATTGGAGAAGAGAGATTACTCTCTTGCGACCCGCCTCACCATTCTTTGGGTCCTTTGCGGGACCCTCTTATTATTTTTAGACATATCATCAACCCTATTTTTTATTTGAAATCAGAGGGCAGAGGGATTATAATTAAACAATGCCAAAAGAAAAAAACAATTTGGCTTTATTTAAGGACGAGAAAAAAATACGAAAAGTGAGAGCAATTAATCTTTTAACGCCACAGGAGGTTGCGGAAAGATTGAGGTTAACAAGGCGAACTATTATGAAATATATCCGGGAGGGTAAAATTAAAGCCATTAAACTCAATCGCCGAATTTATAGAATATCTGAAAAGGACTTGAATTTATTTTTAAAAAAATGTAAAAGAAGATAAGTATGAACTTTAAAAAGGAGGTGATTAGTGTGTTTCGAAATCTTGTTTTAGAAGATGGGGGTTTGTGGGCCCATTTCCCATGGCGGGATCTACCCCTAAAACACGGATTTTCTACGGTTTTAGCAGGAAATATGGCACTGGAGTTTGGTGAGAGAGAAGCCATTGAAAATCGTGAAAGGTTTTTTCGGCTCTTAAAACATCCTCAAGAAGAAACCGTATTTATTAACCCTCAGCACAGAGATGAGATTTTGTTTTTTAAGAGATACCCAACAGTTTTTTATCCAGAGTGTGATGGGGTAATTATTGCTGCTTCAAGGGTTGGCATAATGCTATTGTCTGCTGATTGTTTACCCGTAATATTGTGGGGTAAAATCGAGAATCACAACTTTGTTGGGTTAGTACATGCAGGCCGTAAGGGAACAGAATTGAAAATTACAGCCAAAGCAATAGATCTTCTGGTCCAAAGAGGAGTAAAAGCCGAGGATATAAACATTGCTATTGGCCCAGCGATTCATGCTTGTTGCTATAGAGACGGAAAGAAGAGGATTGACCTAATTAGAAAAAACATTCAGCAGGCACTTGATAAAGGGGTTTCTATTACCAATATAATTGTTGTTCGAGAGTGCACCTGCTGTGCTAAGGGCTCAGATGGAAAGCCTATCTTCTTTTCTCATCACAGAGCAAAAACCCACAATGAAAAGGAGGGCAGATTTATTGCCTTTGTGGCGGCTTCAGAAAAAGAGGGCTCGTAAAGAGCCCTTTTTCTTTATTGAATATTTATCTGAAAAAGATTGTTTTTTGAAACAAAAAATAAATTATTTTGAGATTTTTGCCAGAAAAATTTCTCAGGAGTAAGAGAGGTGATGATTGACTTGTTTACATTGTCTCTAAAATCTATTTCTGCAATGTAAATACCGCTCTCATTAGAATAAATAATATGAAAAGGATCAAACCAATCAAGTTGAAAAATTTCTGCCCCAGAGTTTAAAAGTTTAATTCTTTCCCAACGAAAAGCTTTTGGTTGTGAAAGATAATCTTTGAGATAAAAAAGAAAAATATTATTTTGAGAAGAAAGGGCAAGAATATCGTTATTTGGAGATAATGAAAACTTATCAACCTGTTTCATTACTAATTGAAATTTATAATTTTGGGGGTTGAGATAATAGAGAGTATTGTCTTCGGTAAGAAAGATATTTTGGGGTTCAAAAATGAATATTCGGTATTTTTTTTGCGAGTTAATTTCTTTTGGTTGTAAATTAACAACAGAATTTAATACCAAAGAAGAGTCAATAAAAGAGGTTTTGTAGACAAGCCCATTACCAGCCAAAATATATATAGCATCTTTGAAAGGAACAATATCTAAAATTTTTATATCAGAGATAAAGAGATCAGGAGAGATGATTTTAAAATTTTGGTCAAGTAGAAACAAACTTTCTTCTGTTTTTCCCTGTACGGTTTTATTTGTTAGAGCAACGATTTGGCTATCATTTTGGGGGTTGAAAAATAATTTAGCCACTGCATAATTTTTTAGAGGTAATTCTACAAAACGGCTGCTGTAGTTAATATCTAAAAAGAAATAGTGAGGCTGTTGATTATTATCTTCAAGAACAATAATTATCTTTTGAGAATTATTTGAGAAGATAATCTCCTTTAGTTCAAGTTTTTCAATTTTTTTATCAGAAGAAAAGAGAAAATCTGATGAGGAAATTAATTTTTGTTTGCTTTCTGAAGAAGAATCGAAAAACCAAAGCGACCAATCTTCTTCGTTGTTGCTTTTCTCAATAATAAAATCTTTCTTATTTGGAGCAATAAAAACCTTATTGACTTGCTGAGCAACAAGTTTTGGTGGATAATGTTTAGCAAAAAGTTGAATATTTTTTGCCTCAGTGACCAGCATCTCAGATACAAAAAGTTCTTTTTCCCAATCTTGATAATTATCTTTTCGAATAAGAATATGATATTTCTTTGGAGGAAGATCATCTATGAGAAGAGAATCAAAAATCAAATTAGTTTTTTTATAGAGGATATGGTTAAGATAAACAGCAGCGCCAGAAGGTTTAATTTTTAGAAAGATTCCTCCAGTTTTTGTAAGTTTTTTGTTCTGCCAGTCAAAACGATAGCCCTGAGAATAAAAGATGGCTGTTGGGGCGACAATAGAAAAAACTAAAAGCAAAGTGAAAAAAAGCAAACTTTTTTGTTTCTTTGTCATATGGTTTTTTAATTCTATCCTAAATTTTCAATTTACTCAAGCACAAAATCGGGTTAAGTTTATGTCTCTCAATTTGGCTTGGCTAGGATTTTTAACTTTATTTAAGGAAAATTAAACATTTACAAAAACGAGAAATTGATTTAGTATAAATAAGATTAATATGGCGCAGGAGAAATTTATTATAGAAGGACCAACGCCTCTCAAAGGCGAAATAGAAGTAAGGGGAGCAAAAAATGCTACCTTTCCTTTACTTGCAGCAACCATTTTAACAGACAGAGAATGTATTATAAGAAATGTTCCCCTGATAGAGGATGTTTTTCGAATGATAGAATTGTTGAAAAGTATGGGGGCTAAATTAGATTGGATAGGAGAAAGAGATTTAAAAATTTCTTGTAGAGAGATAGACCCGACTAAAAAAGACGAAAAAATAATTACCAAATTTAGGGGATCAATTCTTTTAATGGGTGCTCTTTTGGCGCGATTCAAGAAAGTTAAAATTCCTCAACCAGGCGGATGTCTTATTGGCGCACGACCAATTAATACACATCTCGACGCTTTTTCTCAATTGGGAGTAAAAATTGAAAAAGAGGATTCTTGCTTTATATTAGAAGCGCCAGAAGAGTTAAAAAATAATCAGGTAATTTTAGAAGAGTTTAGTGTTACTGCCACAGAGAATCTTTTGCTTTTTTTAAGTAGTTATCCTCAGAAAACCGTGATAAAAATTGCTGACGGAGATTATTGCGTGCAAGAAACAGGAAAATTTTTGCAAAAAATGGGAGCAAAAATAGAAGGGTTGGGAACTCATACAATAATTGTTGAAGGTACAAAGAATTTGCAAGGAGTAGAGCATAATGTTCTTTTTGATCCTATTGAGGCAGGTACATTTATCTTGATGGCTGCTGCTTCCAAAGGTAAAGTTTTGATAAAGAATGTAGAGTTAGAATTTTTAGAACTAGTTCTCAAGAAATTGAGAAGATTTGGCTTGGAGATGGAAATTCAAAATAATAAGGAGGTTTTAGTTAAGCCCTGGGCACGCCTAAAAATAGACAAAGTTCAAGCAATGCCTTATCCTGGCGTTCCTACGGATTTGCTTCCACTTTTTGGCGTTCTAGCAACTCAAACTGAAGGGCTTACCTTGCTTCATGATCCTTTATACGAAAGCAGATTGAAATATTTAGAAGAGTTGAATAAAATGGGTGCTCAGATTATTTTTGCCGACCCTCATCGAGCAATTGTGAATGGCCCCACCCCTCTTTATGGTATTCAAGTAAATTCTCCTGACCTGAGAGGTGGAGCTTCTTTGATTGCTGCCTCAATAATTGCTCACGGAGAAACAATTATTAACAATGTTTATCAAATTGATAGAGGTTATGAAAGGATTGAGGAACGACTCCAAAAAATAGGAGCAAAAATTAAAAGAATTTCAACTAATTAACTATTAAAGGTTATGTTTCTATCTAAAATAGGTATTGATTTAGGAACATGTAATTCAATCGTATTTGTGCCTAAAAAAGGTGTGGTTTTAAACGAACCATCAGTTGTTGCTGTTTCTCATGAAGAAAACAAAATTTTAGCAGTGGGAAAGGAAGCAAAAGAGATGACAGGAAGAACTCCGGAAACAATTGTTGTTTATAGACCTTTAAAAGACGGAGTAATTGCAGATTTTAGAGTAACAATGGCAATGCTGCGCCATTTTATTAAAAAAACAAAACCCAAATATCAGTTTACAAAACCATCTTTAATTATTTCTGTGCCAGCAGGCATTACTTCTACCGAGAAAAGAGCAGTTATTCAGGCAGCAATTGAGGCAGGAGCAAAAGAGGCTTTTGTTGCCAAAGAACCAATCTTGGCTGCAATTGGCGCAGGCATTCCTATAAATACTTGTTCAGGCCATATGATAGTAGACATTGGAGGAGGTACAACAGAAGTAGCAGTTATTTCTTTGGGAGGTATTGTTACTTTTAGTTCGGTGCGAGTTGCTGGCGATAAGATGAATATTGCAGTGGCAGAATACATCAAAAGGAAATATAATTTAGCCATTGGAGAACAAACTGCCGAAGAAATAAAAATAAAGATAGGAACCGCTCTTCCAGAAAAAAAAGAACGAACTATAGAAATTAGAGGAAGAGATTTAGTATCTGGTTTACCTAAAAGCATAAAGGTTACCTCAAACGAGGTGGCTGAAGCTATTTCCGATGTTTTAGAAGAGATTGTACAAACGGTTAAAGCAGTGTTAAGAGATACTCCTCCAGAGCTCTCAGCCGATATTATGGATAAAGGAATGGTCTTATCTGGCGGGGGAGCGCTCTTACGCAATTTAGATCAGTTAATTGCTAAGTTCACTGGTGTGCCCTGTTTTGTGGCTGATGAACCTTTACTTTGTGTGGCAAAGGGAACCGGAGCAGTATTAGAAAACCTCGATGTTTATAAAAAAAGCATAATGAGTGTTAAATAAGTTATGGAGATTATAGGCCATAAGAAACAATGGGAATTTTTAAAAAGAAGTTTTCAGGATGGGAGATTGGCTCACGCTTATTTATTTACCGGACCAGAAAGTGTAGGAAAAAAGAAAACGGCTTTAGAATTTGC
>CAYNAX010000024.1:0-6739 GCA_964395745.1 uncultured Candidatus Saccharibacteria bacterium
AACTATAAACTATAAACTATAAACAAACTATGTTTCCTAAATTCTCTTTATATGTTGCTAAGGTATTGAACTATGAAGACTTTATTATAATAAGAGGATGTTCAAAGGAGGACGAAGAACTCTCGCCCCCTCAAAAATATAACACTTGTCTGAACCCCGCACAGGACTTGCTCCTGTGCGGTTTTTTATTTCAACTTCTTCTTAAATTCTTCTACTAACTCAACACTTACAGGATCAATCTTATAACTTTTGGCAAGATAATACGAAGTCCAAAGACCAAGAATAATAGAATTAAAGAGCTTTTCAAGATAGGTTTTACCTGTGAGGTCTATAATTTCTCCCTTAATGCCTATTTTTTTTAAAGTTTCTGCGGTAAGTTGCATCCTTTTCTTAACCCTTTGATGGTCATTTTTATCTCTAAGAATAATAAAATAAAAATCCGAATTTTGAATTTTGAATTTAGCAAACCCTGTCATTTCATTGTGGTTGAGTTCAGGAAAATAATTCCAAAAAGCAGGGATTTTAGTATTTTCGTTAAAAGCGATTTTCCAGATCCGAGCAGCGATTTTAAATTGATTAGAAGCATAAATTACGGGAATTTTTTTTACAACCTTTTTGGAAAGTTTTTTACCAAAATTTTCAAACTCAGAGGCATTAATTTTTTCTAAAGCCAACAATTCTTGAACATCTTTTTTGCTAAAAATTCCATACTTTTGCAGTATTCCTACCAGTGCTCCAAACTGATATCCTATAGCGGTTCTGGGGGGAATACCGGAAGGAATTTTTACAAAAGGAATGCAATGTTTTTTTGAAAGATTTTCCAATTTACCACCAGATCCTATACTTACAAGTTTCGGTTTATTTTTTAGCGCTTCTTTGAAGCAGGAGAGTGTTTCTTCTGTGTTACCCGAATAAGAAATGCACACTACCAGCCACCCCTTCTTTATTCTATGGGGTAGGGAGTAGTCACGATTGACTATTACGGGTAGATCAATTTTTTTTGTATTAATCCAAGAATATAAAATGCTTCCGGGTAGGGCGCTTCCGCCCATACCGCAAACACACACTCCTCTTACGGGTTTTTTGATGGTTAATTTTGGAGTTCTCTCAAAACCCACTCTAAATTGTTTTGGAATATTTAAAATTATTTCGTGCATAATTATTTTTTAAAAGCCCTTTTGGTTTTAATATACCAATTGGTTATTTGGTTAAATCTTTGAGAAGGCGTAATGATAACTCCTTCCTCTATGCCCTTTATTTTTGGGCTTGCGTAATAAATAAAGTCGGGACTTCCTAAAACTATTGCAGGCATATCTTCTAAAAATATTTCTTGTGCCTCAAAAATTAGTTCTTTCTTTTTGTTAATATCTGGCTCAATTCTAATCTGTTCCAGTAATTTGTCTAAATTTTTGTTTTTATAATTAGAAAAGTTTAAACCCGGATGTTCTCTTTGGCTCGAATGCCAGAAAGTAAATGGATCAGGCAAAAGGCCTAAAACCTGTCCAAAAAGAAGAGCATCATAATCTCTTTTCTGAATAATATCTTGTTTTAGTTTGTTGAGGGCAAGAATTTCTAAATTTGTTTCTATGCCAAATTTTTCCAATTGACTTTTAACAGCATTGCCAAGTGCTGTAAGTACTGCTTCGTCGCCAGTAACGATATTAATTTTTAAAGGTATGTTTTGGGCAGGAGAAACAACGCAAATTTCATTAAGTTTTTCCCTTGTGGCAGGACCAACTCTTCCATTTCCTTGAGTTAAACCCGATGGCTTAAGGATTTCCTCAAAATATTTTTCCTGAAGTCTAATTACTGCCGCTTTGGTTTTTTGTCCAAAATAACCGGTGACTTCACCCTCTGGATAGATTTCGGGGAATTTCGCTAAACATTCCTGAAGGTTTTCTACTTCTTTTCCCTTAGAGCCAACAGTTAAATCTTTTGTAAACTTCATTGTAATTTCTTTTTCTACCTTGACCCATTTTCCATCTATAAGTTGAAAACCATTCTTGTTTAATAATGCTTTTGCTTTTTCTAAATCAGGGGTGTTAATTTCGGGTTTTTCAATATTAAAAATTTGTGGTAGAAAAGGAGAGATTTCTTCTAATCCTTTTTGATTAAAGACCTCGTCGATAATTTTTTTTCTGTCAATAATATAATTAAGGGCACTTCTGATTTCTGGTGTATCTAAAATTTTATTTTTGCCCAAGTTAATAAAAAGAGCAAAATATCTCGGACTTTTAAAAGTATAAAGTTTTAGGTTAGAAGGGGAGTCCTGAAAAGCGAGAGGAAGAACAAAAGAATCTATTAAGCCGGAATTTGCCGCAGAGATAAGAGATTGTTGGTCTTTAAAAAAGAGAAAAGTAATTTTTTGAATAAAAGGTTTTTTTTCAAAATAATTTTCAAAGGCAGAGAGGGTGATTGAATTTATTGAGCCCGAAGAATCCTGCTGAAGAGATTCAAATTTGAAAGGACCAGAACCAATTGGTTTAAGATTATAAATAGCAAGAGGAAAATTTTCCGCAGAAATGTTGCGCCAGATGTGGGCAGGTATTATCTTTACAGTTAAGTTTTCTAAAAATTCAGGATAAGGATTTTGCAATATAAACCTTATTTTATAATCTGAAATTTTTTCTACTTCAACACCCAACCATCTTTTTAAAAGAGGACTTTTAAAACTCGGGTTTTGGATGGTTTTAATAGTAAAAATTACATCGTCGGCTGTGAGGGGGGTGCCATCATGAAAATAAATATTCTTTTTGAGTTCTACTTCATATACCTTTCCTTCTTCTAAAACTTCATATGATTTCGCAGCATCTAAAACTATTTTCCCCTGAGTATCATATTTCATTAAACCGGAAAAAATAAGTTCTACTAAATCTCTGTCAGGATCGTTTGTATCCGCATAAATAGGGTTGATAAATCGCGGTTGCCCCACAATACCTTCCTTGATGACTCCCCAGCGGGCCGGAACTATTTCTGTATGCGAAAAATAGAAAGAAAAAACAAGCAGTATTATCCCGAGAATCAAAAAAAGAGAGAAAGAACAGAACAAAATCTTTTCTTTGAAATTTAAAACAAACGGCAGCCTTCTTATTTTTTTAAGGTTTTTGAAAAACAAAAAATTTGTTTTAGGAAGAGAAATTTTCATTATGATAAATTTCTTAGAGGATGAGATTTGCTATAGAAAGAGAGGCAAAAATAACGGCCAAACCAATAGTTAAATAAAGTATCTTTTTCTGAATGCCTCTCCGGGTAGCATAAAAACCACCCTCTTGTCCAAAAGCAGACCCAAGAGCAGAACCTCGTTGCTGCAAAAGAATGAAAATAACAAGCAAAATTGAAACAATAATTTGAGAGATGTATATAAGTTCTTTTTCCATATTAATGATGAATTTTTTGTAGTGGAGAATCAAGGGCTGAGAGAGCCATTCCCACAAGATATATTACCATTACAAATATTAAAAAGGATAAATAATTGCCAACAACAAAATAATTATGAAAGATAATCCTCACCACGAACCAAACAATACCAATATTTATTATTATACTTATAATTCCAAAAGTTAAAATCCTCAGAGGCAAGAAAACAAGATTTAACAAAGGTTTTAAAAAAAAGTTAGCAATACCTATTGTAACTCCTGCCAGAAGAAAGATTTTAATTGGCCCCTGAAAATCAATATTAGGAACAAACCTTGCTCCAAGATAGAGCCCTAAAATACTACCTAAGATTTGAAGAGAGAATCTTCGCATTGGAATTAAGGTATTGTATCAAAAAAGTAATTTGAGGTCAAGTCAAATTTAGAAATATTTGACAAAGAGATAATATTATATATAAAAGAAATCAAAAGTTCCTTAAAAAAAGAGGAGGTGGAGAGGTTGTTTCAACTGGCAATAGTAGGGTTTTTATTTGTTGCTTCGGCAATGTTAAAGGTCGCCTGGCAGCATCATCTGTATCTGGCAGTATTTTTAGGAGCGGCTTCGACTGTAGCGATTTTAATGGCTGGTTACTGTCTTTGGGTAAAAGAAAGAATACCGGCGTTGGGTTTTTTCGATCTCGGCTTTTTGTTTGGATCGGTAGCGGCTATTTCGGTGGCATTACATCACGGCTGGATTATTGAATCTATTATTGGAGGTATGGGTTTGGTTTGTCTTTTTGTATTTGTGGTTTATATTGAAATTCATCCCAAAGATGCTGAGAAGAGGGGATGAAACACCAAAGCGCGGCTCAAAAATGAGCCGCGCTTTTTCTCTTGACAACTTTCTGAGAGTAGAATAAATTATAAATAGAAAATTAGCAGTTAAAGGTCGGAATTGCTAATTTTGTTTTCTCTAATAAATAATTAATTTGGCTAGATATGAAAATAAAACCTTTAGCAGATTATATTCTCATTGAACCTTTTTCTCAGGAAGAAAAAACAGAGAGCGGTATTTTACTTCCTCAAACAGCAGAAAAAGAAAGACCGGAACAAGGCAAGGTTATTGCCGTTGGTCCGGGCAAAAAAACATCTTCGGGTAAGATTATTCCTATTGATGTAAAGGTCGGAGATAAAGTGATTTTTACAAAATATGGGCCAACCGAGATAGAAATAGACGGAAAAGAATATTTAATAGCAAGAGAAGATGATATTCTTGCCGTGATTGAAGATTAAAATTAAGAACAGGGGCAGGAAAGTGGTTGTTCTTAAAAAAAGGACAACCATTAACCTTCCCCGCTAAAAGAATATGGCAAAACAAATTCAATATTCAGAACAAGCAAGAAAAAAACTTAAAATTGGCGTTGATAAACTTGCCAATGCAGTAAAGGTTACTCTTGGGCCAAGAGGAAGAAATGTTGTTTTAGATAGAGGTTTTGGTTCTCCTACCATTACTAACGATGGAGTTACCATTGCCAAAGAGATAGAGTTAGAAGATAAGGTAGAAAATCTCGGAGCCGAAATTGTAAAAGAAGTGGCTTCTAAAACAAATGATGTAGCAGGAGATGGAACTACTACAGCAACTGTACTGGCGCAAGCAATTATCACCGAAGGATTGAAAAATGTGGCTGCTGGAGCCAATCCTTTGGCCCTTAAAAAAGGAATAGAAATTGCCACAAAAAAGGCAGTAGAATTTTTAAAATCCATTTCTAAACCCGTCTCTAAAAAAGAAGAAATTGCCAAAGTGGCTACTATTTCAGCCGAAGATGAGGAAATGGGCAATTTAATTGCCGAAGTGATTGATGAGGTAGGCAAAGATGGAGTAATTACCATTGAAGAATCAAAAGCCTTTGGGCTTCAAAAAGAAATAGTAAAGGGTCTTCAATTTGATAGAGGGTTTATTTCCCCTTATATGGTGACAGATGCCGAGCATATGAAAGCTGAATTGGAAGATCCATACATTCTTATCACTGATCGCAAAATTTCTTCTCTAAACGATGTTGTTCCTGTTTTGGAAAAAGTTGTTTCAAGCGGTAAAAAGGATTTGGTAATTATTGCCGACGAAGTAGAAGGTGATGCCCTAGCCACTCTTGTGGTTAATAAACTTAGAGGAATAATTAATGTATTGGCTGTGAAAGCCCCCGGTTTTGGAGATAGAAAAAAGGAAATGCTTCAGGATATAGCAGTGGTAACTGGTGGGCAGGTTATTTCTGAAGAAGTAGGTCTTAAACTCGATAAAGTTGAATTGGAAATGCTTGGTAGAGCCAGAAAGGTTATCTCTACCAAAGAGGATACTACTATTGTAGAGGGTAAAGGAAAAAAAGAAGAAATAGAAGCAAGGATTAATCAAATTAAAAAGCAGATAGAGGAGACAGAATCAGATTTTGACAGAGAAAAACTCGAAGAAAGATTGGGTAAGTTAAGCGGGGGAGTAGCAGTAATAAAAGTAGGTGCTCCTACTGAAATTGAACAAAAAGCAAGACAGCACAAAGCAGAAGATGCTTTAGCGGCAACCAAGGCAGCAATTGAAGAAGGGATAGTGCCAGGAGGAGGCGTTGCTCTTATAAGAGTGTCTCAATTACTTGAAGATCTAGAAATAAAAGAAAAAGACGCTGATTTAGAAAGAGATGTGAGAACCGGCGTAGAGATTTTGAGAAAGGCAACGGAGTTTCCTTTAAGACAGATATCAGAGAATGCTGGCGTTGATGCTGGAGTTGTAGTGGCAAAAGTAAAAGCCGCTAAAGAACCGTCATTTGGGTTTAATGCCCTAACTTTACAGTTTGAAGATCTTGCAAAAGCAGGAATAATTGATCCAACAAAAGTAGTGAGGTCTGCGTTGGAGAATGCTTCTTCTGCTGCAGCAACATTTTTGACAACAGAAGCAGTGGTGACAGATCTACCAGAGAAAAAAGAAAGAGAAGAGCATAGTCAGTTTGGAGAAGAATACTAAATAGAATAGAAATTTATAGAAATTCATTGAAATTCGTAGAAATTGATTGATAGAAATTTGTTGAGGCAAGCCCCGTTAAGGGGCTTGTTTTTATAGGTAAATGAAGATATACTTAAATTGAATAATTAATAAATATCTATGTCTATACTGACAATAATTATAATAATTTTAGCCCTTTTGGTTCTCTGGGTAATTTTCAGTTTTAATACTCTTGTTCGTCTCAGAAACAGAACCAAAGAGGCATGGTCAGATATAGAGGTGCAACTTAAAAGAAGATATAACCTCATTCCGAATTTAGTGGAAACAGTGAAGGGTTATGCAGCCCACGAAAAAGAAGTGTTTGAGAAGGTGACAGAAGCAAGATCAAGAGCAATGGGTG
>CAYNAX010000025.1:0-6214 GCA_964395745.1 uncultured Candidatus Saccharibacteria bacterium
AGAAAAAGATAATTTAATCGGTAAATTTGTTCAAGTAAAAGTTAAAAAAGCCCTGGATTTTGGCTTAGAAGGAGACCTTATTAAATAACCCAAATTGAAATTGACAGGGGTCTGACCCCTGTCAGCTATGTTGAGTATGATTTTACCGAAAAAACACAATAAATTATTAGCGATTGTAGGACCAAATGCTTCGGGTAAATCAGATTTGGCAGTAAAACTTGCCAAAAAGTTTAATGGTGAGGTGGTTTCGGCTGATTCAAGACAAGTTTACAAAGGAATGGATATCGGCACAGGAAAAATCACAAAAGAGGAAATGCAGGGAGTTCCTCATCATCTTTTAGATGTCGCCTCTCCAAAAAGAAGGTTTTCTGTGGCCCAATTTCAAAAAAAAGCAATTGAAACAATAAAAAAAATTCAAAAAAGGGGGAAATTGCCTATTCTCTGTGGAGGAACGGGGTTTTATATTCAAGCAGTAGTAGATGGTATTGTTATTCCTGAAGTTAAACCAGATTGGGCGCTCAGAAAAAAATTAGAAAAAAAATCCTGCGACCAACTATATCAAGAATTACAAAAGTTAGACCCCAGAAGAGTAAAAACCATTGATAGAAAAAATAAGAGACGTCTTATTAGGGCAGTAGAAATTGTTCTAAAAACAAAAAAGGAAGTTCCTCCCCTAAAAAAAAGAGTAATGTTTAACACTTTAATAATTGGAATTAAAAGAGATAAAGAGGAACTACAAAAAAGAATTAAAAAACGATTATTGAGGCGTTTAAAGCAAGGTATGATTGAAGAAGTAAAGAATTTACATAAATCAGGGGTTTCTTGGAAAAGATTAGAAGAATTGGGACTAGAATACCGATATATTGCTTTTTATTTACAGAAAAAATTAGATTATAAGGAAATGGTGGCTCAGCTTCAAAAAGCAATTGAAAATTATGCCAAAAGACAAATGACTTGGTTTAAAAAAGATAAGAGAATTTTTTGGGTGACCACCTATAAAGAAGCAGAAAAATTAGTAAAAAAATTTTTAGAAGAGAAAAGGGCGCGACAATAAATCGCGCCCCGGAAACCAAGCTATATTATAACCGATCGCCCCTCTATAACCCTAAAAAATGACCGAGGAGCTACTCTGCGAAGTGCTTCATAATATAAAGTTAACTCGTCCTCATCGTGACTTATACTACTGCCCAAACGTCTATTTACTACAGCCATGGCTCTCTCTTCCGCAATAAACGATTCCGGGATTTCGACTTCTCCGTCTCCGTAAGAGATCACTACAAAATCCATTAACCCCCCTTTCTTTTTCTTATCTTTTCCAGCCCTTGCCCTTTTTCTTCTCAAGGTTTTAAATATCCAAGACTCTCCCCTCCTTTTTTTAAGGTGCGTTATTTAAGTATAACGCACCTTAAATTAAAAATCAACTATTTTGAATCCTTTAATAACTTTATTAGAATCTTTTTGGCTTTATTAGGATCTACCATTCCCTTCGTTTCTTTCATCATCTGACCTATCAAAAACTGAATGGCATTCTCCTTTCCTGCTAGAAAATCCTGAACAGGCTTTGGATTCTCTTGGATTATTTTCTTTGCTATTTTTTCCACCTCGCTTTTTTCAGAAACCTGAATAAACTCTTTCTCTTCCAAAATATCTGAAGGGTCTTTGCCCGTCTTAAACATTTCTTCCAATAAAATTTTTGCCATTCTACTGGTAAGATTTTTCTCTTCAATAATAGTGATAAATTCAGCAAAATTTTCAGGAGTAATTGGATATGATTTTTCCTCAAATGGTTTTCCCTTCAGCAACCCTATTCCATCGCCTATTAAATAATTCGCCAGCATTTCCAAAAGCTTGCCCTGTTTGTTTTTTAAATTTTTATCTTCAAGCCACCTTATCAATTCTGAAGAAGATTTTTCAAAATATTCGGTCAGTTCCTTGTTGTTTATTAAGGTTTCTATCTTCGTTTCAGCAATTCCATATTCTTGCAGGAAACGAATTCGTTTTTCTTGAGGCAATTCTGGTATTTCTTGTTTGATTTCCTCTAAATAATAGTTATCTATTTCCAATGGGGGCAAGTCGGGTTCGGGAAAATAACGATAATCATGGGCTTCCTCTTTGGTCCTTTGACTAATAGTTTTACCCTTTTTATCATCCCAACCTCTGGTTTCCTGAATTACCTCTCCCCCACTCTCTAAAATTTCTTTTTGTCTTTCAATCTCATATTCAATTGCCCGCTCCACCGCCCTAAAGGAATTCAGATTCTTTATTTCTACTTTCGTTCCTAATTTTTGTTTATTGCTCTCAATTTGCAATTTGCAATTTGCAATTTGCAATAAACTAACATTTGCCTCTACTCTCATCTGTCCCTTTTCCATATCAGCATCAGATACATCTAAATATCTTAAAATTAGCTGGAGTTCCTGAGCAAATTTCTTCGCCTCTTGAGCAGAAACCATATCTGGTTCGGTAACTAATTCCATTAAAGGAATTCCTGCTCTATTAAAATCTAATAATGAATAATCAGCGCCTTGAGGATGAATAAGTCGGGCTGTATCTTCTTCTAAGTGAATTCTCCTTATTCTTATCTTTTTTCCAAAAATAATTAAAAAGCCATCCTCGCATAGTGGCTTTTGGTATTGAGAAATTTGATATCCTTTGGGCAGATCTGGATAAAAATAATTTTTTCGCTCAAAAAAAGACCACGGCGCTATTTTACAATTAAGGGCAATACCTGTTTTAATTACTTTTCTAACTGCTTCTTTATTAATCACTGGCAATGTTCCGGGATGCCCTAAGCATATGGGACATATATTTACATTCGGCTCTTTTTCTTGAGAATCGTTTTTGCAGGAACAAAACATTTTTGAGCGGGTTTTAAGCTCGATATGAATTTCTAAACCAATTGTGGGAAGAAATTCCTCTCTCATATTTTTATTCTAGTAGAATTATATCATTTTATCTACAATCCCGATCACTTCTCTCTGCACTTTGTCAATCTCTTGTTCTCCATCTATTACCTTTATCACATCAAACATATCTACCAATTTTTGATAATTTTTCCAAACCTTCTCAAGTTTTTCTTTTCTCTCAAACAACTTTATTTCTTCTCCCCTTTTTTTAATTCTTTCAATACACACCTCCGGCCTCACTCTCAAAAGCAACACTAAATCTGGCATTAAAAAATCTTTATTAAGTTCTATGATTTTTTCTAAGTCCTCCTCTTTCTCTGACCCAAAAGCAAAAGAAGAAAAGAAATAACGATCAGAAATAACAAATTGGCCTTCTTTTAATGAAGGAATAATAAGATTTTCTAAATGCTCTCTTCTGTCTTGAGCAAAAAGTTCCTGAAGTTGTAAAGAGTCAATCTCTATCTGGTGACTTAATGCTTGATGAATTTTAGAGGCAATACTTGAATTTTTGGTGGGCTCTTTTGTGAGAACAGTTTTAATTCCTCTATTCTCTAAATATTCTTTTAGAAGTTTTGCCTGTGTGCTCAACCCCGACCCATCTAAACCTTCAAAAACAATGAATTTTCCCTGATAAATATTTTTTTTCATAATTCTGTAATTTCTGCCTTATGTTATATCGTCAAATATTACTGGTATTCTTTTTTGAACATCTTTCAAAAGATTAGTCATTACATAACGTATCTCCCAATGAGCAGAAGGGTCTGTCCTCAATTTAAAAATGTGACGCCACTCTCTAAAGTTAGCAGTAACAACAATTTGAGACTTAATACCTATTGGAAGAATCTGTCTTGCGTCTTGAGGGATCCACCCTGCTTTTCTTAATCCCCGATACATTTGTTCGTTTAGGTCTATCCACTCCTTAAAAGATATTTTAATTTTCTTTCCGTCGGGTAGTTCTAGATCAACAATTTTCTCTGACTCATCTTTTTCTGGAGGAATTACTACATAAAAATTACTCTCATCTACATATCTTGTGGACTCCTGCGTAAAAGATGCTAATCTGTGACGAACTAATTCGTGGGTAAACCCCCTTGAAACATTGTTGAATTCTACAGTCATACAAGAATGTTCTAACACGCTTTCATGACCTCTGTTTCGCAGCATCTCAACAAACTTTTCTGCAGAATTAGGCGTAATCCTATCTCTTGATTGATACGAAGTTCTTCCGCAAAGTTCAATTAATTCTAAGGGGGTTTCCCCTTGCAATCCAACCAAAATTGCCAAAATTTTATGACTCCCTGCGTTTTTGAGAATATTTGCCATAAACCTAAGAAGATAAATCTTTATGAATCTTACTCTCTTGTGGATCCATATCGCCAAAATATTTTGCGTCTTTCTTTTTAGGATAAGGTTTTTCTGCTGGAGAAGAAAGGGTTTCAAAAGCTATCTGGCAAATTCTCATTCCGGGATACAAAAGAATTGGCAACATACCAATGTTTGAGATTTCCAAAGTGAGCCTTCCTTTAAAACCGGGATCAATATATCCAGCAGTTGAATGAACAATAATTCCCAATCTTCCCCAACTAGAACGACCTTCAATTCTAGCCCCAATATCATCTGGGAGCTCAATTTCCTCTAAAGTAATGCCTAAAATGAATTGGCTTGGTTGCAAAACAAATGGTTTGTTTTTGCTAACTTTGACAATCTCGGTTAAATTATGAAAAGTTTTCGGGTCTTTTGGGTCAATATAGGGTTTAACAGTATGATTAAAAATCCTAAATTCATTTCCTAACCGAAAATCTAAAGAAGCGGGGCCCAATTGAATTTCAAAATTAGGCTTTGGAGCAACTTTGATTTTGCCCTCTTCTATATATTTTTTAATATCCCGATCCGATAAAATCACGGAGTAATTTTTAATTTTACTTTATTCCTGCCTGTAGGCAGGAATTTACAATCTACAATTTGCAATTTTAAATTTGAAATTTTAAGTTAATCTATAACTTCAATTCCCATACCCTTTGCTTGTGCCTCAATAATTTTCATTGCTTTTTCTATATCATTGGTATTAAGGTCTGGAAGTTTCATCTGGGCTATTTCTCTAATCTGCTCCTTTGTTAACTTGCCAACCTTCTTTCTATTGGGCTCACCTGAACCCTTCTCAATACCTGCTGCTTTTTTTATTAAATCTGATGCTAACGGCTGCTTAAGTTCAAAATCAAAAGTTCTATCCTCGTAAATAGTAATTATTACCGGAATTTTAAAACCTGCTTTATCTTTTGTAGCGTCATTAAATTTCTGACAAAAATCAGAAATATTGATTCCGTGTTGCGCCAAAGCAGGCCCAATAGGAGGAGCTGGATTTGCCTGCCCGGCTGGAATTTGTAATTTTACTTTTGTTAATATTTTTTTCATAAATTTTTAATAACTTAATCACTTGGTCACTTGGTCAACTTAGTCACTCGATAACTCAATCACTCATTTTATATCTTCTTAATCTGCAAAGAATCCAACTCCACCGGCGTATCTCTACCAAAAAGATTAATGTTTACCTTCACCTTTCCCTGCTCTTCGTCAATGTCGGAAACTTTACCCTCATAATCTTTAAATGGCCCATCTATAATTCTTACTGGATCGCCCACCTTGAAATTAATTTTAAACTTTGGTTCTTCCTGCCCCATTCTCTTTTTTAATTCTTCAATTTCTTTATCAGAAATAGGAATAGGAGTGGTACCTGCTCCCACAAACCCTGTAACATTCGGGGTATTTCTTACTACATACCAAGAATCATCTGTAACTATCATTTCAACCAAGACATAACCCGGATAAATCTTTTCTTCTACCACTTGTCTCTTCCCGTTTTTAATCTTTATCTTTTTTTCTTTTGGAACAATAACATTAAAAATCTTATCCTCCATTCCCAAGGACTCTATTCTTTGTTTCAAACTTTTTGCAACCGCATCTTCATATCCTGAATATGTATGAATCGCATACCACCTTCTCTCTTGTGGTAATTGCTGTTTTGGCATAATTTTTATTCTATTAATCTTCTTAATAAAAATGAGAATATGGCATCAAACGAACCTAAAAAAACAGCAACAAAAAAAGAAATTCCTATCACAATTAAAGAATATCTCATTGCCTGCTTTCTTGTGGGCCAATTTATTTTCTTGCTTTCTGTTTTAACCTCTTTTAGATAATTTATTAATTTTGGAATTGGGTTGCTTATTTTCATAACTTTCTTTACTTTTTTAAAAGCCCCCTTAGGGGCTTATTGTTATATAATAATCCTGTCAAAATAATTTGTCAAA
>CAYNAX010000026.1:0-6141 GCA_964395745.1 uncultured Candidatus Saccharibacteria bacterium
TCTGCGGGCGGATCTTTGGTTTCTTATCTTACCGGTATCACTAACATCAACCCAATAAAACATAATCTTCTTTTTGAAAGATTTCTTAATCCTGAAAGAATCTCAATGCCTGATATTGATTTGGATTTTGCCGATACCCGTAGAGACGAAGTTATTGAATATGTCTCTAAAAAATATGGAAGAAATCATGTGGCTCAAATTATCACTTTTGGAACAATGGCAGCACGCGCCGTTGTCAGAGACGTAGGTAGAGTACTGGGCTATCCTTATAGTTTTTGCGATAAAATTGCAAAAATGATTCCATTTGGATACTCGCTCGATGATACCCTTTCCCGCATTGATGAATTTAAACAGGCATACATTTCAGACCAAAGAATTCAAAAGTTGGTTGATATTTCTAAAAAACTCGAAGGGGTTGCTAGGCATGCCTCAACTCATGCTTGTGGAGTAGTTATCTCGCAGGAACCATTAGATAATATTGTTCCTCTTCAACATCCTACCCAAGACGATAAAGCCATTGTTACGCAGTACGAAATGCATTCTATTGAAGACCTTGGTTTGTTAAAAATGGACTTTTTAGGGTTAAAAAACCTTAGCATTATTGAAAACACAATAAAACTTGTGAAAAAAATTAAAAAGGAGGAGATAGATATCAATGAGATTCCTTTTAATGACAAAAAAACTTTTTCCTTGCTTCAAAAAGGAAATACTACCTGTGTTTTCCAACTTGAAAGCGGAGGAATGAAAAGATGTCTTCGACAACTTCAACCTTCTACTTTTGAGGACATCGTAGCAATCCTTGCTCTTTACCGCCCAGGACCAATGGAGTTTATTCCTACATATATTGCCCGCAAAAAAAACAAAAAACAGATAAGTTATCTTCATCCAAAACTTGAACCCATTCTAAAAGAAACATACGGAATTCCTGTTTTTCAGGAACAAATAATGCAAATTGCCCAACAGATTGCCGGCTTTACGCTAAGCGAGGCAGATATTCTTCGAAAAGCAATTGGCAAGAAAATTGAAAAACTTTTACTTGCCCAAAAAGAAAAATTTATTCAGGGAGCAATCAAAAACGGAGTAGATAAAAAAATTGCTCAGAAAATATGGGAATGGTTTTTGCCTTTTGCACGTTATGGATTTAATCGTAGCCACTCAACAGGATACGCAACAGTGGCTTATCAGACGGCTTACTTAAAAGCACATTATCCGGTAGAGTTTATGGCGGCTGTATTGGCTTCAGAAAAGCAAGATGTTGAACGTATTGCTTTTCTCTTGGAAGAATGTAAAAGAATGGGAATTGAAGTGCTGCCACCCGACATCAATGAAAGTTTTGAAAACTTTACAGTAGTAGATAAAAACAAAATCAGATTTGGGCTTCTTGCAATCAAAAATGTTGGACATAATGTAGTTGAGGCAATTGTTAATGAAAGAAAACGCGGCGGAAAATTTCAATCTTTTGCCGACTTTCTGCATCGAATTACCCCAAAAGATATCAATAAAAAATCGCTGGAAGCACTAATCAAAGCGGGTGTTTTTGATAAATTAGAAGAAAGAAACAAACTTCTTTATAATTTAGACAAAATTTTAGAATATTTAAGAGAAATTCACCGATCTAAATCTAACGGACAAAAGGGACTGTTTGACGGATTTGCCAGCCACCAACAGAACACTCTTCCCCTTAAAAATGCTAAGCCGTTGAGCGATCACGAAAAACTATCTTGGGAAAAAGAACTTTTAGGCCTTTATGTCTCCGGGCATCCTCTACAATCTTTTCAGAAAGCCCTATCTAAAATAACAGTACCCATTAAAAAAATATATCAGGAACTACTAGAAACTAACAAAGATGGCTTCTTTTCTTCTCCTTTCAAAAAATCTATTGATGTTGGATCGCGCATCAAAATTGCTGGCGTCATTACAAGGATTAAAAAAATCATTACAAAAAACGGAAAACCGATGCTCTTTATGGAGGTGGAAGATTTAACAGAAAAAATAGAAACTATTGTATTCCCGGGAATTATTGAGAGACACTCTACCCTACTTCAGGAAAACAAAATTGTTATTGTAAACGGAAAAGTTGATCTTACCGACAACATCCCCAAAATCATTGCCGAAGAAATTGAAGAATTAATAGAAGAAAAGTCATAAAAATATAATTAAATTATTAATATAAAAAGAGTCATAAAAATTATGTTTAAAGGAAAAACAAATTTTATCGAAAACTTTATCACCAAAAGCCCAAAAAGAACCATTGCTTTTCTTTCGAAATCCCCACCTCAATTAATAGAATATTTAGCCCGAAAAAAATTACTAGAGGGTTTCAAATATATTGCCAAAACTTTGCCTGCTTATAAAAAATTCTTGAAGAAAAAAGGGGTTGACCCAAGAAAAATTAAAACTCTTGAGGACTTTAAAAAAATACCCCATACCAACAAACAAAATTATGTCTTGAAATATGATTTAAAAGAAAGAATTATTGATCAAAGATTTAATGATATTTTTTCAATTGAAAGGAGTTCCGGGTATTCAGGAGTTCCTATTTATTGGCCTCGTCTACCAGAGGAAGACGAAACAACCAGAAGACACTTTGAATTTGGCCTAGTTTACCACGCTCAACTTTCCAAGTATAAAACCCTTTTTATTGTATGTTTTGCTATGGGCACTTGGCCAAGCGGTGAAAAAGTGTCTCGGCTTATTAGAGAAATTGCAAAAAAACGAGAGTACAAACTAGCCGTAATAAACCCCGGGCCCAATATTCAAGAAACATTAGAGATTTTACAAAAAATTGGTCCCCATTATGAACATATCATTATCGCCGGATATCCTCCTTTTTTAAAAAACTTAATTGAAGAAGGTATTTCTCAAAAAATAGATTTTAGTAAATTTAAAATAACATTGGTTGCGGGGGGCGAAGATAATACCGAAGGATGGAGAGACCATCTCGCTTCTATGCTTAATGTAAAAATTGATGCTCCGGGTATCCCAAAAATATATTCTAATTACGGAGTAGTCGATGTGGGTTTAGGTACTGCTTTGGAATTTCCTTTAACAGTGATTATTAGAAGATTAGCCCATAAAGACAGGGGGTTGTGTAAACTTTTATTTGGACATGAACATGTTCCGATGCTTTTTCAATATAATCCCCTACTTCATTACTTAGAGGAAGAAAATGGGGAGGTGCTTGTTACCTGTTATAATTCCACCCCAGTTATAAGATATGAAATTAAAGACAGAGGTGGGGTGATACCTTTTAAAAAAATGACTTCTCTTTTAAAAGATTATGGGATAGATATTTTAGATATCCTGGAATCGAAAGGGTTTGCAAGGAAAAATGTAATTAAACTTCCCTTCTTTTATGTTTATGGCAGAAGCGATGGCACTATTATTTTTAGAGGAGCAAATATATATGTTGAAAATTTCCAAACTGCCTTATCGGATCCAAAATTAATTAACTATCATACCGGGAGATTTGAGGTAGAAAAAATTACAAACCAAAATGGAGATCCGGATTTATTAATTACAATTGAACTTAAACCGCAAATTACCCCAGATGACAATTTAAAAAAGTTATTTAAAGAGATCATTTTTGAATCTCTAAAGAAATACAATTCCGAGTTTAAAGATGCTTTATCTCATATTGATTACAATGTGGGCAGGGTGGCTTTTGAAAAATTTCAATCCCACAAAGAAATTAAACATAAATATATAAAATAAAAAAGATGTTCTCTAATGGTGCTTTTGAAAGTAGACAATATTTCAAAGCCTATGACATTTTGATTGGCGAGTGTTTTCCTTATAAACATCTTCTTAAAACTATTTTGAAAGAATTGAATATCAAAAGACAAGACAAAGTTCTCGATGTTGGTTGCGGAACGGGAAATTTTTTAAAAATACTAAAAGCAACGAGGGTAGAAAAAATTACAGGAATTGATAATTCCGAATTTGCTTTAGAATTTTGTAAACAAAAAGTTCCCGAAGCAAGGTTATTGAAATTAGACATTAGAAAACCTCTGCCTTTTCAAAATAATGAATTTGACAAAATAGTGGTAATTAATGTTCTTTATTTGCTCACAAAAAAAGAAAGGGGAGAAATTCTTAAAGAACTTTATCGTGTACTGAAAAATAACGGAAAAATAGCAGTAGTAAACCCAAAAAGAGGAGGTAAGAACGTTAAAATTTTTCTTGACGATGTAAGGGAGACAATAAAAAGATACGGATTTTTAAAAGGCGGTTTACGCTTTTTAAGATCACTTAAAACTTTTTCTTTTATGTTTCTTCCATATATAAAAAAAGTCTCTCCTAAGAATTTTCTTCTTCCGCAAGAACAAGAAAAAATGCTGAAAAGTTGCGGATTTAAGATTCTTAAAACCAATTCTATATATGCCCAACAGGCAATATTAACTATTGGAAAAAAATAAACATGGAGTCAGATATTTTCATACTTCTTCTAAGCTGTATCGCAAATTTATTGCTTGCGGGTTTTGTGTATTTTAAAAACCCAAAATCCAAGATAAACGTATTTTTCTCGGGAAGCGTTTTAATGCTTGTTCTTTGGAACGTTTCGGTCATCTTTGCTCGTTTAACAAATGGATATGTCCTCTGGATTAAAAGTGCTTATTTTTTTAGCATCGCTGCACTTTTGCTCTTTCTCTTCTTTTTAAAATATTTTCCCTCCCCTCGATTGCCTTTTAGTGAGATAATTTTTTATCTTCTGGTTATTCTTGGAATAATTTCGCTATGTCTTATTTATCCTACAAGATTTCTTGTCAAATTAGATCCCTCTATTAAATATACCCAGCAACTTAATCCTGATGAAATATTTGGTGTAGGAGTAGATTTTTACTTATATTATCTGATATTTTATATAATTTTTGTGTTATTTAGTTTTTTAAGTAAATATAAAAAAGCCAACAAAATAGAAAAAAATCAGATTAGATTAACTGCCGCTGGCATTTTAATTTTTATGTTCTTGGCTATTTTGACCAATCTATTGATTCCTCGGTTTTTTAACATCGATCTTGGTAATATTGGACCTGCTTTCTCTTTTATTATGGTTGGATTTATAGGATATGCCATCGAGCGCTATAAACTTTTTGAATTAAAAGTTATTGCAGCAGAAATTATAATCGTGCTCATTTGGACAATCCTCTTAGTTCAAATTATAGTAGCAGAGAATACTTTCTGGAAAGTAGTAGGAGGCATTGTTCTAATCACCTTCTCGATTCTTGGCTATTCTTTAGTAAAGAGTATTTACAAAGAAATCGAATTTCGAGAAAAACTACAAAAGGCATACCGAGAACTTCAACAATTAGACAAAGCAAAAACCGAGTTTATTTCTATTGCTTCGCATCAGTTAAGAACTCCTCTTACTGCTATTAAGGGTTATGTTTCTCTTTTAATTGAGGGCAGTTACGGAAAAATTTCTTCAAAAGCAAAAGCGCCTCTGAAAAATATTTATAAAACAAACGAGCAACTTATAAAACTTGTAAATAATCTTTTGGACATTTCAAGAATTGAATCTGGCAGAACCACGTTAAACTTTCAAGAAGTGTCATTAGAGAAAGTGATAAATGAAATTATAGAGGAACTAAAAACAGAAGTAGATAAAAAGGGTTTATATATAAAATTTAAGAAACCTGATTTTGTTCCCAAAATTATTGCTGACCGAGAAAAAATAAAACAGATCTTCTTAAACCTAATAGATAATGCCATTAAATATACCTTTAAGGGCGGGGTTATTGTCTCTATTGAGCCTCAAACCTCGGAAATACTGGTAAAAATAATGGATACGGGAATTGGAATGGAAAAACAAGATTTTTCTTCTTTATTTAAGAGTTTTAAAAGAGGAAAAGGAGGATCAAAAACATGGGCTGGTGGAGCCGGCATAGGAGTATATATAGCCAAGAAATTTGTTGACGCCCATCATGGAAAAATTTGGGCTGAATCTAAAGGTAAAAACAAGGGAACTACTTTCTATGTAAAACTTCCTCTGGATCCTAAAAATTCTCTCAATCCTTGAATAAATAAGCAAACAGGTTTAAAATGTTTTTATTATGAGCATCAACACAAAAAGACATTCTCTTGCTCATGTTTTAGCCCATGCGGTTTTAGATTTATACCCTAAAACTAAATTTGGAATTG
>CAYNAX010000027.1:0-6137 GCA_964395745.1 uncultured Candidatus Saccharibacteria bacterium
AAATCTCTTGCTCCTTCAGGAGTAGATTTGGTTAATATGGGTGTTTCTATTTCAAAAAACCCCCTTGATTTAAGAAAATCTCTGACAAAATGAATAAGTTCTTGTCTGGATTTAAGATTCTCTTTTAAGCGCGATCTTCTAAGATCAAGATATCTATACTTGAGTCGTTTTTCTTCACTTATATCATAACCATCCCCATCAATAGAAAAAGGCAATGTTTTGGCAGGAGATAAAATATTTAATTCTTTAGCAAGAAGTTCAACATTGCCGGTTAATAAATCTGGATTTTCTGTTCCTTTGGGTCTTTGATTTACTTCTCCTATCACTTCTATTACATATTCTGGTTTTATTTCTCTTGCCTTCTCTATTAGTTTACTATTTTTGTCAGCAGCAAAAACTATCTGCAAAGTGCCAGAAATATCTCTAAGGTCTAAAAAGATAATCTTTCCATGAGTTCTTATATTATCTGCCCATCCCATTACTTTTACTTCTCCGCCGATATTTTTTACTGTATCTTTAATAAGGGTTCTTTTCATAATATTTGTTGAATTTTTTGAATAATCTCTGAGGGAGTGTAGTTTGCCTTTATTATATAATCCTTTGCTTTATATTTTTTTGCCTCATTTAAATAATTTTCCCCTTCAAGATTGGAAAAGATGATTACAGGAATATTATTTTTCTCTTTGCGTAATTTTTTAAGAAAAGAGAGGCCGTCTTCTCTTGGTAAAAGAATGTCTAAGATAACAAGATGAAAAGATTTTTTTCTTAAAAGTTTTTCTGCTTCTTCGGCATCAAAAACACAAGTAATATCGAAGCCCGCTTCTTGAAATTTTCTTAGATAGATATCTTGAATTAAGGGTTCGTCTTCTACCAAAAGAATTTTTTTCTTCTTGGCAGACATTTATCTATTATACCAAAAAATTTTTATATTTCCAGTTTTATATTCAAAAAGAAAAGAGGGTCAACCTTAAAGGTTGACCCGTGCAAATAGTATGGGAAAGCGCGGAAGTTCGGAAAAGGAGGTGAAGAAGATAAATCGCAGCACCTTGGATCTAGGTAGAGGATTCAGCAAGTGGGCGGTTATTCCCGCGCTTTCCCATTTTATGGCAGGCTTTGTTAAGGTTCTATTTTCATTATAATGCTTACCAAAAAAATATGTCAAGCCCTAAAGTTGAGAAAACAGAAAATTTTGTTATAATGAAAAATTGACCCCCATTTTATTTATGAAGAAACATTATAATTTCCAAACACAAGAAGCAAAATGGCAGAAATTCTGGGAAAAAGAAGGAGTTTTTAAATTCAATCCCAAAAAGAAGAGCAAACTTTTTTCTATTGATACTCCCCCGCCTACCTTGAGCGGTAAAATGCATATTGGGCACGCCTTTTCTTATACTCATCAAGATATTATTGCTCGTTACCATCGAATGAAAGGTGAAAATGTTTTTTATCCTTTTGGCGTTGATAATAACGGGCTTCCTTCAGAGAAGTTGGTAGAAAAGTTAAACAAAGTAAAAATTTTTGATTTAGGAAGGCAAAAATTCGTTCAACTCTGCCAAAGAACCCTCAAAAAGATTCTCCCAGAATTTATTTTTGATTGGAAAAGAATAGGAATGTCTTGTGATTTTTCGCTTTTTTATTCTACTATAAGCCCCGAGGTTCAAAAATTGAGCCAAAAATATTTTTTGGATTTGCTTAAGAAAAATAGAATTTATAAAAAAGAATCGCCAACTCTTTGGTGCCCAGAATGTCAGACAGCCATAGCCCAGGCAGAATTAGAAGACAAAGAAGAAGAGATTCTTTTTAATGATATAGAATTTTCTTTGGAAGACGGAGGGAAAGTGATTGTTTCTACCACAAGGCCCGAGCTTCTGCCAAGTTGTGTTGCAATTTTTGTCCATCCCAAAGACAAAAGATATAGAAATATTATTGGCAAAAAAGCCATTGTTCCCATATTCGGCCAGAAAGTAAAAATAATGCCTGATAGCAAGGTTGATATGGAGAAAGGAACCGGGGTGGTGATGTGTTGTACTTTTGGCGATACCACAGATGTAGAGTGGTATTTCAAACACAAACTCCCCTGCAAAATAAGTATTGGAAGAGATGGCAAAATGAATGAATTGGCAAAAGAATTTCAAGGTTTGCCTATAAGGGTTGCCAGAGAAAAGATTATTGAACGTTTACAGAAAGAGGGACTTATCAAATCGCAGAAAAAAATCATTCATTCTATCAATGTTCATGAAAGGTGTGGTCATAAGATAGAGATACTTTCAACTCCACAATGGTTTATAAAATACCTTGATTTAAGGCAAGAGTTTTTAAAGCAGTCATCGAAACTTCATTGGTATCCAAAGCATATGAAGTCACGCCTGGATAATTGGATTAAGGGATTGAAATGGGATTGGTGTATCTCTCGACAAAGATATTTTGGAATTCCTATACCTGTATGGTACTGTCAGGACTGTAAAAAAGTAATTCTCCCCGACGAAAAAGATTTGCCAGTAGACCCTTTGCACCAGAAGCCAAAAAAGAAATGTAGTTGTGGCTCTAATAAATTTATTCCTGAGAGCGATGTTTTAGATACTTGGGTTACCAGTTCGCTAACCCCTCAAATTGCCTTTTCTCTTCTGGGCAAGAACATTTCTCACAAAAAAATGCTTCCTATGTCTTTAAGGCCTCAGGCGCACGATATTATCAATTTCTGGTTATTCTATACACTTGTTCGTTCCTATCTGCATTTTAAGAAAATTCCCTGGGAAAATGTGGTAATTTCGGGGTTTGTTTTAGATCCTAAAGGTGAAAAAATGTCAAAGTCAAAAGGTAATGTTGTTAAACCCCAAACGATTATTGAAAAATACGGAGCCGACGCTATCCGCTATTGGGCTGCCGGTGCAAAATTGGGAGAGGATTTACGATATTCAGAAGAAGAAATTAAACAAGGAAAAAGAACAGTTACGAAACTTTGGAATGCTTCGAGGTTTTCTTTAATGCATTTAAAAAAGTACTTACCAAAGAAAATTAACCCTCAGGCATTAGAAGATGAGGATAAATGGCTTTTAACAAAACTTTATAGAACTCTGAGAGATTATTGTGATTTTATGGATAAATATGAATATTCAAAAGCCAGAGAGGTTTTAGATAAGTTCTTCTGGAAAGATTTTTGCGATAATTATTTAGAGATAGTAAAGCCCAGAGTTTATAACCCAGAATCTCCCCAAAAACTTGAGGCGGCTCAATTTACCCTTTACACTTCCCTGCTTTCAATTTTGAAACTTTACGCTCCTTTTATTCCCTTTATTACAGAAGAAATTTATCAGATGTATTTTAAAAAGTTTGAAAAAGAAAAAAGCATACATATAACCCCGCTTCCAAAATTAAACAAGAAATTATACTTCCCAAGAACTGCTCACAATTTTGAATTTGTAATTGAGGCAATAGCCCAGATAAGAAAATACAAATCAGAGCACCAACTACCAATGAACGCAGAGATCGAGGAGATAAAATTAAAAACAAAAAACAAAAAACTTCTAAAAAAATACACTTCTCTTTTGGAAAGCGTTTTGAATATAAAGAAGATTAAACTTTAATTTTTTCAGGCAAACATCTTTCTTAATAAAAAAGAGGCGGCTTATTGCCGCCTCGGTTTATTCTTTAAAATAATCCTCGGGGAGGTTTTGCAGATACCTTCCAAATTCAATGGCATCATTTTGCATTTCTTCTAGGTTTCTCGCTCTCTTGTCCTCGGGCATGATTTTTACAGCCTTCGGTCCTGCCTCGATCACCCAGCTCAGAGATTCTGGACCTCGGGGGTGACCTAGATTCTTTCCTTGCCACCAGATTGCAAGAATTTGAACGAGATTAAAAAGATCGTTAGGGCTTTCGATGTCAACCATTACCCATGGATATGGGTGGCGGTCATAATGCCCTTGACAAGACATCGAAGTTTTTACTCCCCACCTCCTTAGGCCAATAACAAGATCTCTAATTTTTGCGTCAACAGGCATACCGAGACTGTCTCTTAAACCTTTTACTTCTCTTTTGACTTCTTCCAAATTTCTAGGTTTCATTTTTTTACCTCCTTTCATTCTCCAAAATTATACCACAATTTACTCAAAAAAGCAATATTTGATAGAAAGTATATTAAAACTTAGACAAAAAATACTTGCCTCTTTGTTTTTAGTTCGTTATTATAAATTTTCGACTAGGTTTTTGGTGCGTCCGAAAAGGAGGTTTCGGCATTGGATGATTCCAGAGAAGTTTTTATTCTTTTTAAATTTTCGTAAAGCAGGAAGGAGTAAATGGTGGCGAAGGGAGTTAAAAAGAATGTAGTTATTAATCCAATTATTATACTCACAGCCATTTGTTCTTCTACTGATTCTTGTAAGAAACCAACAAGCATTCCTATAGCTGCGATTATAAAAAGTCGCCACAAAACTCCTCCAAAAAAACCTTGAACCAATTCTTTGCTTTTTGATAGGGCTTTAGATCCTTTAATACCCTTATCTATTAGTATATATTCTGAAAAAGCAAACCAAACAGCAAAGATAATACCGGGAATGATGAACAAAAGTGAGCCGCCAAATACACATAATCCCACCAAAAAACCAATCCAAATGAAAGACAAAATAACGCTCCAACCTTTTCTTAAAGATTGTTTAATTCCGATTTTGTTTTCTCGTTCTTTAATCAGATAAATCAAACTCGCAGTCATCCACGTGTTGAAAAAGGCGCCTAACAAGACAAGAAACAAAAAAATAATAATCAAACCCAACCATCCTCCTAATATAGTTTCTGATATAGTTTTAGTTCCTGTTCCTAATAGAAAGCTAATTCCTATTCCAAGACTAAACCCGCCGATAAGTCCAATAATGATAAACAGCAGCCTGATAAGCAACAATATACCCATTAGCCCCACAATGCTCCAAAATCGAGACTTATAAACTTCCCAACTCTTTGAGATAAGTTCTCCAACAGACATTAATTTTCTCGATGGATATTCTTGAGTAGTGGGTTGAGGTGTAAACGATCCAAAGGGTTGATTTTGATATTCTTGCTCCATAGTTTTAGATTAATGATTTATTTTTTATATTACATTAAAAAATCTTTTTAAAATGTAAATTTCATAAATTATTTAGTCAAGGAATAATTGAATTATTGTTCCAAAAAATTTATCGAGAATAGAGGTAAATTTATAGAGTATCTTATAAGAAATGGGTAATTGCTTTGATGAAGAAGGAATCTCGGGATAAGTTACAGAAATTTGGGAATGATTTGAATTTTTTTCTTGGGCTTCATTAACGATTTTCCAAGAATCGAGATTAAAGGTGGAGATAATTGTTTCAACTTCTTTCTCTCGGGGGTCTTCTGGAATATTGAGAGTAGAAGGAATTAAACTCAATAAATTTCCTTTGTGAAACACATACCTTGCAGTATGGGGAATGCCTATAAAATCCATCTGGTCTACTATTAAAACAGGCGTATTGTTTATAATTGTTTCTTTTATTCCCCATATCTCAAAACTATCAACGCCTTTAATCCTAAATACGCGATCTGTAGAATTCATACTGGAAAGAATGGCGTTCTTGAAAGATTGATAATCAGGATACTCCTCCATTATTTCGGATTCCAATCGTATCGTAATTGAATACGAGGGTTCATCAAGTGGACCGGGATAGCATTTTGCTTCCTTTCCTGATTTATTAGTTATACTAACTATATAAAACAGATCATTTTCTTTTACCTCGCAATTTTTCCATGTGGGAGGATACTTAATTTCAAAACCATACTCTTCGTTTCTGTAAGTTTTCCATTCAGAAAGATCTTCTGAATGCTGTTGGGTCTGTGTTTGGGATGGTTGTGATGATGGAGTTTTCCAATCTTTCCACCAAAAAAATCCACCGATTCCAAGAAGAACTACAATAATTAAAACGATAAGTATTGTTCTTTTTTGATAAGCCATATCCTTAGGTTAATTATAACAATTAGAAATTAGAATCTATACTTCATTCCCATCGCTTCCTTTACTATTGTCAAAGTCTCTTTCACTTTTTCTTGCGTTTTTCTCCTTCCCCCTTCTAGAATTTCGTTTATTAGTTTTGGTTTTTTTTCAAACTCTTTTCTTTTTTGGCGAATTGGGTCTA
>CAYNAX010000028.1:0-6119 GCA_964395745.1 uncultured Candidatus Saccharibacteria bacterium
GTTTTAAATTTTTCTTTTCAATGAGATAAGCGATGCGTCTTGTAATTACGGTTGTCTTGCCTGTGCCGGCGCCAGCGACAATCAAAAGAGGGCCGTCTCCAAAAGTGACTGCTTTTAACTGTTCTTCATTTAAATCAGCAAGATATTCTGTTTTGTTGTTTTCTTTTTTCATATATCTTTCTCCATATTAGACCAATTTAATGGGTAATTCAATTTTTTACTTGTGTAAAAAAAGAGCGAGGTTTAACCTCGCTCTTTTAAGATTCTCGATTTTTAATTCGTTTTTTAATATACTTTATAGCTTCTCCAACCGTGGTAATTTTTTCTGCTTCTTCATCGGGAATTTCTATACCAAACTTTTCTTCAAGGGTCATTACTATTTCGACGACATCTAAGGAATCTGCTCCAAGATCGTCAACAATACAAGCTTTTTGGCTAATTTCTTCGGGTTTTATCATAAGCTGCTCGGCAATTATTTCTTTGATGCGCCTTTCTACATCATTAAACATTGCTATCGCCTCCCTTTCTTTTTTTAATTTAAAACAACTGTTTTAATTTAATTGTTTCGCAAAAAATTGTCAACTTTTTATTTCTCAACATATTAGCGAGAACAGTTCTCGCTAGATTGGCCCAAATATTCAAAAATGTGCCAAATTAAAAAAATCGGGCTCTGAGCCCAGTAATGACGCGGCTTTCTCGGGACTATTTCTTGGGGACTGTCCCCGGGAAGTGTCCCCGGAAAGTGAGGAATATGGTAAAATAGAAATATGAAGGGAATTGCTGTGTTTTACAAACCAAAGGGATGGAGTTCTTATGATGTCATTCGGTTTTTGAAAAAAGAATTGAAAGAGAGAAAAATTGGACACGGAGGAACATTAGATCCTTTAGCAGAGGGTGTTTTGATTATTGGAATTGGAAAGGAGGGCACAAAAAAATTAACTGATTTTTTAAAAGGTAAAGAAAAAGAATACATTGCTACAATTGGTCTCGGAGGTGTTTCTGATACATACGATGCCGAGGGAAAAATTACTTTTTTAGAAGTTAAAGAATTGCCTGAAGAAGAAAAAATAAGAGATTGTTTGAAAAAGTTTGAAGGAAAAATTTTACAAAAGCCACCGGTTTTCTCGGCAATTAAAGTTTCAGGCACTCCTGCCTATAAACTAGCAAGAAAAGGAAGAGATGTTGAAATTCAGCCAAGAGAGGTAGAGGTATTAAGAATAGAATTGTTAGATTATCAACCTCAAAAACCAGAAAGTATTTTAAAGGTTAAACTTTTGGTTAAATCTGGCTTTTATGTGAGAAGTTTTGCAAATGATTTAGGGAAAATGCTGAAAACAGGCGGTTATTTAAAGGAATTAGTAAGAACTAGGGTTGGAAATTTTACTATTCAAGAAGCCCTCACTCTTGAGGATTTTAAAAAAGGAAATTTAGAGTTATATTTCAAAGCATATGGATGGGTACAAGGGGTGGGTTTTAGGTTTTTTGCTCAAAAATGGGCTAGTTTATTAGGTGTTCACGGAAAGGCGGAAAATTTAGAAGATGGGGGCATTGAGATTATTGCTCAATCTAGCGAAGAAAATCTTCAGCAATTTTTAGACAAGATTTTAGTGGGACCCCCTTCTGCAAAAGTTGAAAAAAGTTTTTACTATTTCAGAAAATCTCAAACCAATTATTTAGATTTTGAGATTTACTAACTTAGAACTTCCCTACTTCAATTTTTTCTCTGATCTCTTTGAGTTTGTTTTCTAAAAACCAAAGATTATGAATGGTTAAAAGGCGTCCGGCTAATTGCTCTTTTGCTTTAAATAAAAAATTAAGTTGGGCAATAGAATAATTCTGGCAAGTAAAACATTTACACCCTTTTTCAATGGGTTTGAATTTATCCATATAGCGACTTTTTGATATATCTAAATATCCTTTAGAGGTTAAAGCCGTACCGTGACGGGCTATTCTTGTTGGAAGAGCGCAATCAAAAAGATCTATGCCCAGTTTAATAATTTTTTCCATTACTTCTAAGTCTCCTATTCCTAAAAGATGGTGAGGTTTTTTCCAATCAATATATTGGTTTATCCAGGAGATAATTTTATACATATCGTTTTTACTTTTACCCAGTGCTCCCCCAATAGCAATGCCAAAAACAGGCAGATTATTCACAAATTTTGTAGATTCTTCTCTTAAACTTTTATAAACTCCGCCCTGAATTATCCCAAACACTCTTTGTTTTTGAGGAATTTTTACTTTTAAAAATTCTTCAAACCATAAATGACTTAAATCCATTTCTTTTTTTGCTGTTTTTATTTCATCTAAAGGGGATCCGCAGACATCAAGCAAATAAATAAAATCAGCGCCAAGATCAATTTGGGTTTTAGCAGAAAGATTTGGGGTAAGAAAAATCTTTTTCCCTGTTCGGGGCGATCTAAAAATTACTCCTTTTTTATCTATTTTCTTCACCAAGCCCTCAGATTTTTTCCTGCGAGATTCTTCTTTATTTTTGGGAAAAATAGAGCTAATCTTTCCTAGTCCAAATTCCTGACCTTTACCTAAACTAAACACTTGAAACCCTCCCGAATCTGTAAAGATGGGTTTATTAAAATTAAAAAATTTATGAAGCCCCCCGGCTTTTTTTACAAGTTTTACTCTTTCTAGATCTATAAAATGGAAAGTATTTGTAATTTGACATTGAACATTTGTTTTTTCAATATCTTGAAAATCAAGCCCACCCTTGATAACCCCTAAAGTAGCAACAGGAATAAAAGCAGGAGTAATAATTTTCCCATGAGGAGTTTTTATCTCCCCTATTCTTGCTTTACTGATTTTAGATTGTTTTAGGATTTGAAAACCAAACATTAACTATTTGTTTTAGATTTGTATTTTTTTTCTATTTCTCGCGCCCCCTTTTCATCAAAGCCAAAATGATGAGCAAGTTCATGATAAACTGTTCTTCTGATAATGTTTTCTATTTCATTGCTATTTCTGGCAATTCTTTCTATGTTTTTTTGAAAAATAGTAATTTTGTCAGGTAGTACATTGGCGTAATGGGCTCCCCTTTTTGTCTTTGGTACTCCTTCGTATAAACCCAACAAAGAATATTTGCTGATTTTGTTTACTTTTTTTAACTGATATTCGTTAGGATAATCTTCTATTACTATTTCTACATTTTCTAAAAGATTTCGGATTTTTTCCGGTAAATCAAGAATGGCTTTATTAACTATTTTTTCAAAGTTGTTGTAGTTTGTGTTTGACATATTTTATTTTTTACCTTATAACATTTTTAGAACATTTCAAAAATTTCAAAAAAGGAGGGGAAAATGCAGAAAAAAAGATATATTGTTTTGGTGATATTGCTTTTTTGTATGGCGGGTTTGACGGCTTTTATAATAGCAAAAGCAGAAAAGATGGTTGTGTCGGCAATATATTCACCTCGTATTTTGCTGGATGCTCAGCCAGAAAGCAATCATGAAGAGTTTTCTTTGGAGTTAGAGGGAGCAGAAATTAAAGGGTGGGTTCTTCAACCCCAAGTCAGCACAGATACAGCCGTCATTATTGCTCCAGGGTATCAAGGAAGCAAAGCGTTGCTTCTTCCTTTGGCAGAATTTTTCAGAAACAACGGATTTCTCTCTGTTGTCTTTGATCCGCGAGGAGAAGGAGAAAGCGATGGCGAAATTTATGCTTTAGGCGCCTATGAAGACGAAGATATTGAAGCAATTATGGATTATCTAGAGAGTTCTCGCAAAATTTCTCAATTCGTGCTTTTCGGAATCTCTTGCGGAGCAACGGCAAGTATTATTGCATCTTCTCGCAATCAGGAAAGAGTTGTAGCCACTATTGCTGACAGCCCCTTTGCTAACCTACTAATAGCGCAGGGCGATGGTTTTTTCAAGATACTCTGGGTTCGTTTCTGTAATTTCTGGGGTAGAGTTCGAAAAGGTATAGATCTTTGTAAAGAAACGAATGCTCTATCTTGTATAGAAAGAGTATCTCATATTATGCTTATTCATTGCATAGAAGATAAAACTCTTCACTTTAAGAACTCTGTTCTTCTTTATAATAGCGCCCAAGAGCCCAAAGAACTCTGGCTTGTAGATGATCTTGATCATGCGCAAGGTCTTACCCATCGAACAGAACAGTATCTTCAACGGATCTTGGGTTTCCTTCAAAAGTGTCTTGAGGCTCGGTGATAAACCGAGCCCTTTTCTTTTAAATCACAAAATATATTACATCTCCATCATTAACTTCGTAATCTTTTCCCACGGTTTTGATTAATCCTTTATCTTTGGCTTTTTGCCAAGAACCGCTTTCTATTAACTTATCCCAAGAAATTACTTCAGCCCTAATAAATTTTTCTTCAAAGTCGCTATGTATTTTTCCTCCGGCTTGAGGCGCCTTTGTTCCTTTTTTGATTTCCCAAGCCCTAATTTCATTCTCGTTCATTGTAAAGAAAGTAATAAGACCCAACAATTGATAAGATTTTTCAATAAGATCATAAATTTTTGGCTGAACACCTAAATCTTGAATTTCCTCTTCGGTCATTTCACTTAATTCTTCCTCCATTTTTATATCTAAAAACAGATGGTTTCTTCTTTTTAAATCTTCTGGTAAAGCAGGGGGTGTGTTTTGATAATTATATAAGTATAAAATCGGTTTGGCGGTTAATAGAAATAAATCGTGTAAATCTTCCCTTTCTTTTTCTGTTAAGTTAAGATCAATTATCTTTTTCCCTTGTTCTAAATCTGTCTTAATTTTTTGAACCAATTGATATTCCTTTATTATTTTTTTGTCTTGAGTTTTTAGTTGTTTTTCTAATTTTTCTAATCTTTTATTAACGGTTTCTAGATCGGCAAGAATTAATTCTGTTTCCAAAATTTCTATATCTCTTTCAGGATCAATAGTTTCATTTACATGAGCAATATCTTGCTTCTCAAAAACTCTTACCACTTCTAAAATAGCATCTACTTCTCTGATGTGTGCTAAAAATTTGTTACCCAACCCTTCTCCTTGAGAAGCGCCTTTAACAAGCCCGGCTATATCCACAAACTCTACAATTGCCGGGATAACTTTAGGTCTTGGAAATGCTTGGGAAAGTTTTTTTAATCTTTGGTCTGGTACATTTACAATTCCAACATTGGGGTCAATAGTACAAAAAGGATAGTTTGAAATATCTACCTTCTGTTTTGTTAGGGCTTTAAAAAGAGTTGATTTTCCTACATTGGGCAATCCAACAATACCAATCTTTAACATAAATAAATTTCCTTTAAGGGTATATTCTCACAATACTTTATTATTCTATATACTTTCATTTTTGGCAACTACAACGATAATAAAAGCCCCAAAAGAAATTTTTCTCTTTCTTTTGGGGCTTAATTGAACGCTTGTTGTAGCAGTGATATTTTTGAGGGACGTCTTTCAAAATATTGCTTTAATTTTCTCAAGGCCTGTTTTTCAATTTGTCTGATTCTTTCCTTAGATAGATTAATTTGGTCACCAATTGCTTTGTAAGTTTTACGTGTTTCGCCATCAAGGCCGTATCGTAATAAGACGACCAACTTTTCCTTTTCGGTAAGCGTCTCCTCTATGGCTTCTAAAATTATGTCTTGGGCTATGCTTCTTATTCCTATTTTTTCTAAGTTGGAGCCGTCATAAATTATCACATCTTCCCACAACTCCGACTTTTCTCCGTTTGATTTAATAGGCGCATCTAAAGACAAAGAACGGGTAAGCACCTGTGTAGCATTTAACAAGGTTTGAGGATTAATATCTAAAGTTTCTGCAACAGACAAAAGTACTTTTTCACTGGGTCTTGATCCTGTAGCCGTAACGCCTATTCTTATTTGCCATGGAACATAAGCCATACCTTTATTACGAGAAATCCACTCCTGGATAGCTAATCTTATCCATTTCCCAAAGTATGTAGAGGGTTTCACATCTCTTGAGGGGTCAAATTTCTCAAACTTTTCCATAATGATTAACATCGCCTCTTGAACAACATCTTCTAGGTCTGCCTCTCTAAATATTCCATAAACTTTGGTGATAGAAATAACAAGACCCTTCATACTAAACAATAATTTTGTGAGAGCGTCGTTGTCACCCTCTTTTGCTCTTTTCCATAATTCAATCTGCTC
>CAYNAX010000029.1:0-1360 GCA_964395745.1 uncultured Candidatus Saccharibacteria bacterium
CACGAAAAAGAAGTGTTTGAGAAGGTGACAGAAGCAAGATCAAGAGCAATGGGTGCTCAAACCCCAAAAGAAAAGGGTGAGGCAGAGAACTTTTTGAGCCAAACCCTTAAATCTCTTTTTGCTGTTGCTGAGAATTATCCAGATCTTAAGGCCTCTCAAAATTTTCTTGAATTACAAAGAGAACTCCGCGACACAGAAGATAAAATTCAGGCAGCAAGAAGGTTCTATAATGCCAATGTTAGAGACCTTAATATTAAAATAGAAAGTTTCCCCACAAACATTGTTGCTAAACTCTTTGGGTTCAAAAAGATGGATCTTTTTGAAATAGAAGAGCCAGAAGAAAGAGAAGTACCAAAGGTTGAATTCTAATTTTAAAATCCCTATATATGACTTCTAGATTAGCGCTTTCGGTTTTTTTAGGGTTTTTATTGTGTTTTTTTGTTTTTTCTTTTTCCTGCGCCCTCTACGAAGAAAATTTTTCTTCAGAGAAAATAAAAAGTTTTGATGTTGAGGTAAATTTAAATGAAGACGCCTCTTATTTGGTTCGGGAAAAGATAACATATGATTTTGGTTCTAATCATAGACACGGAATTTTTAGAGTTATACCAACCAAAGGAATAAGGATTACGAAAGTACGAGTTTTTGATGAACAAAATAAGCCCTATAAATTTCAGACAACAGAGAGCAGACAATTACTCAAGATTAAGATTGGAGACCCCGACAAACTAATAACAGGGGTTCATGTATATAATATAGAATATAAGGTAGAGAAGGGGATTTTATTCTTTGAAGATCACGATGAATTATACTGGAACGTTACCGGTAATCAATGGAAAGTTCCTATTGAGAAAGCGAGGTTTGCGCTTAATCTTCCAGAAAATATTGGTTTATCAGAGGTAACCCCAAAATGTCTTACTGGGGTTTATGGTTCTAAAAAAGAAGATTGCACTTTTTATACTAATGAGCCCAAAAGTGTAATTTTTGAAACATTAGATAAACTTTCGCCCGGCGAGGGCTTTACAGTAGTTGTTGGTTTGCCAAAAGGGAGAATAAAAATTCCTTTCTACAGGAAAGCATTCTGGGTAATTGGTGAATATGGCGCTTTTGCTATTCCATTAATTGTCTTTTTGTTTCTTTTTTATCAGTGGTTTACCAAAGGAAGAGATCCGAAAATCAAAAAGCCCATTGTTGTTCAGTATGAACCGCCAGACAATTTAAGGCCAATGGAAATTCAAGCCATTTTAAAACAAAAAATAAACAATTGGGCTTTTGCGGCAACATTGATTGATTTGGCAGTAAGGGGATTTATAAAAATAAAAGAAATTGAGAAAAAATATTTCTTTTCAAAAAAAGATTATGA
>CAYNAX010000029.1:1460-2985 GCA_964395745.1 uncultured Candidatus Saccharibacteria bacterium
GATGCTTACTGGAAAATTTTAGGCTTCAGGGATTTTATTAAAACAGCGGAAAAATATAGGGCTCAGTTTTATGAAAGAGAAAATATTTTTGAAGAGTATCTGCCATATGCAATACTTTTTGGATTAACCGATAAATGGGCAAAGGCGTTCGAAGGCATTTATCAGAACCCTCCGTCTTGGTATGAAGGACCTGTTGTTACAAGTTTTTCTGCCGTAGCGTTTGCTGATTCTCTTAGCCATAGTTTATCTGCTTTTAGCAGTGGGGCTTTCCACGGTGGGGCAGGTAGTGGCAGTAGTGGTCTTGGCGGTGGAGGATTTTCCGGCGGCGGCTTTGGTGGAGGTGGCGGCGGAAGTTGGTAACTATTTGCCTTGAAAGAATTTAAGAAAAATATAAAATACAAAAAATAGATTACAAAATTTAAAATATGCCAACCCTTTATACACTTAGAGAGTCAAATGTCCGCAAAACCTTTTTGCTGATTACCATTTTTCTTTTATTTATCATTTTTTTGGGCTGGCTTTTCGGTTATATTTTTGACAATTCTTTCATTTTGATTGGAGCGGTGATTTTTTCTGTTATAACTAGTTTTTCCAGTTATTGGTATTCAGATAAACTAGTTCTTTCCTTGGCGCGAGCAAAACCTATAAAGAAAAAAGACAACCCCGAACTTTACAGAATTGTAGAAAATTTATGTATTGCCGCGGGATTGCCTCTTCCCAAAATTTATATTATAAACGAAGAGCAGCCCAATGCTTTTGCTACAGGAAGAAATCCCGAACACGGGGTGGTTGCTGTAACCAGAGGGTTGCTTGAAAAATTAGAAAGGTCAGAACTTGAAGGAGTTATTGCTCACGAACTTTCTCATATTAAAAACAGAGATACTTTACTTCAAACCGTAGTGGTTGTCTTGGTTGGAATAGTGGCTATTGCTTCGGATTGGCTTTTAAGAGCAACACTTTGGGGAGGCTACAGAAGAAAAAGAGAACAAGGTCCTTGGATTATGCTTTTGGCACTTCTTTCTGCTATTTGTGCGCCCTTAATTGCCACAATTATCCGACTAGCAATTTCCAGAAAAAGAGAATTTTTAGCAGATGCTTCAGGAGCGCTTTTAACAAGATATCCAGAAGGGCTTGCTAGGGCTTTAGAAAAAATTGCTAATGATTCAACCCCAATGAGAACAGCCACTACAGCCACCGCTCATTTATATATAGAAAATCCATTTAAGGGAGAAAAAAAAGTAGATTGGTTTACCCGTCTTTTTATGACCCATCCTCCAGTAGAGGAAAGAATCAAAGCCCTTCTCCAGTTAAAAATTGAATAAAAATTCCTAGCCGCTCTGCTCGTCCCTGTTTGCCGACAGGCAGGCGGCAGGCGGGTGGCAGACAGGAAGAAATAAAAATTAAAAATTAAGAAATAAAAATTAAAAATTAAGTCAGGAGGGGTGTGCCGAATTGGCAAGGCGCTGGTCTGGAGAACCAGTCCCGTTTATCGGGGTTGCGGGTTCGAGTCCCGCCCCCTCCGCCA
>CAYNAX010000029.1:3085-6086 GCA_964395745.1 uncultured Candidatus Saccharibacteria bacterium
CCACCTCCCTTCTCGGGGACAGTCCCCAAGAGGCAGCTCCGAAAAAGCCGCGTCATTACTGGGCTCAGAGCCCGATTTTTTAATTTGGCACATTTTTGAGTATTTTTATTTTTTGTTGCTCTCTTTATTCCTCTCTTGAGAAAATTACATAAATTCCTTATAATAATACCAGCCAGGACAAATCTAAATCTTTGTAATTATGAAAATAGCCGCCATTATCCCTGCCTTTAATGAAGAAAAGACAATTGCTGATGTAATCAGGGCGGCTCAAGAAACTGACTATATTAACGAGATAATCGTTGTAAATGATGGTTCTTTCGATAATACTGAAAGAATTGCCAAAAATTGCGGGGTAAAAGTAATAAGCCTCAAAACCAATCAGGGTAAATCAGGGGCTTTGGAAGAAGGAGTAAGGTCAACCGATGCTCCAATTTTAGTTTTTATAGACGCAGATATTATTAACCTTAGTTCAGAACATCTTGAAGAGTTAATAAGGCCTTTACTTGAGGAAAAATTTGATATGGCTGTGGGCACTATTGATAGGAGCAATTTAGGGAGATTTTTTTCTTGGCTATTTGAAAAAACAGAATCACCCTTTGCCGGTACAAGAGCGCTAAGAAGAGAGTTTTGGGAAAGAATTCCCAAAAAATATAAAAAAGAATATTATATTGAAAGCGTTCTAACTTATTTTGCCAAGAAATATTCTTTGCGTGTCAAACCCATTGTTTTATACGGCACCAAACATATTATCAAAGAAAAGAAATATGGCGTTTGGCAGGGGATAAGAGAAAGAGCAAAGATGTTCTGGCAAATATTTCTTATCAATATTATTTTAAGAATTCGTTAATTTATGGATTCTGTAATAGAGGAGATAAAACAACGCCTTGATATTGTTGATGTAATTTCCAGTTATATCAAACTCGAGAAAGTGGGAGCCAATTATAGGGCTCTTTGTCCTTTTCATTCCGAGAAAAAACCTTCGTTTTTTGTAAGTCCTGCTCGTCAAATTTGGCACTGCTTTGGCGCATGTAACGAGGGAGGGGATATTTTTAAATTTGTGATGAAAATTGAGGGGGTGGAGTTTGGCGACGCTCTAAGAATTTTGGCAAAAAGGGCAGGTGTGGAGTTAAAACCAAGAGATCCAGCGCTTCAGACGGCAAGAAAAAGATTGTATGATATTTGCGAGATAGCAGCAAAATTTTTTGAAAAACAACTTAGTTCAACCAAAAAAGGAGAAAAGGTAAAAGAATATTTGTACAAAAGAGGAATTAAAGATGAAAGTATATACGAATGGCGTCTAGGGTATGCCCCTGATGTTAAAGACGCTTTATCAAAATTTTTGAGGAGTAGAGGATTTAAAGAAGAAGAAATAATAAAAGCCGGCTTGGCAATTAGAAAAGACGAGGGAGGAATTTATGATAGGTTTCGCTCAAGAATTATCTTTCCCATTTTTGATCTTAATTCTCAGGTAATCGGCTTTGGGGGCAGAATTTTTGGAAAAGAAGATGAGGTGGCAAAATATATGAATATACCCAACACCCTCCTTTACGACAAAAGCAAAGTTCTTTATGGGTTAAATAAATCAAAAATGTTCATCAGGCAGGAAGATAATTGTGTTTTGGTAGAAGGATATATAGACGCAATAATGTCTTATCAGGCAGGAGTAAAAAATGTTGTTGCTGTTTCAGGAACTGCTCTAACACCCTTTCATTTAAAAATTCTTAAAAGATATACCAACAATTTAACAACCTCTTTTGATATGGATATAGCAGGCAATTCTGCTACAAAGAGGGGTATAGATCTTGCCCAAAAAGAAGAATTTAATATCAAGGTAGTGATAATGCCAAAAGGGTTAGATCCAGCAGATATTATCTTGCAGCATCCAGAAGATTGGGAGAATTTAGTAAAGTCGGCAAAATCAATTATGGAATTTTATTTTGAGAGCGCCTTTTCCTCTCATGACGCAAACACTGCCGGAGGAAAAAGAGAGATATCAAATATTTTAATACCTGTTATTGTTAATATTCCTAATAAAATAGAGCAATCGCACTGGATTGGTGAATTATCAAAAAAACTTGGTGTTTCTGAACAAAGCATAGAGGAGGAAATAAAGAGACAAGCAAAAAAAATAGAAAAGGAAAGTTTTTTACAAGAAGAGAGTTCTGAGAGTTCTGCGGAAGAGAAATCAGAATACGAATCAAAAAATCGGAGAGAAAAAATAGAACAAAGAATTTTTTTAATAATTTTTACCTTCCCAGAGTTTTTAGAAACCATCCAGGATTCTTATAACAAACTATTCTCCCCGCAAGGAAAGACTTTGTGCGAAAATTTAATCAAAGAAAAAGAAGAATTTTTAAAAGAGCCCGAAAAATTAAAAGTTCCCTCAGATATTCAAGGTTACTTTGATTATCTCTGGCTTAAAAAAGAGATAGAGCAAGAAACCCTTAAAGACAAACAAGAAAGCGAAAAAGAATTAAAAGCATTATTAAACGAATTAAAGAAAATGTCTCTGCGAGATGAACTAGAAAGCATTTCTCAAGAGATTAAAAAATTAGAAGGGGAGGGTAACAAAAAGGAAGTAGAGAAATTGATTCAAAAATTTAATGAACTTTCTCAAGAATTATTAAAATTACAACAATATGGCTAAAAGAAAAAAAGCAAAAACCAGCAAAGAAAAAGAGAAGAAAAAAAAGAAAAAAGGCAGCGCAAAAACTAAGAGCACTAGCCGCAAAAAAACCGCTCGCAAGAAAACCACTCGTAAGAAAGAAACAAAGAAAACAAAAACAAAAGCCAAGAAAAAGACAAAAAGCGCAAGGTCAAAAAAATCAACAAAAGAAAGAAAAGAAAAGAAACAAAAGAAAGAAAAGAAAAAAAAGAAAAGTACTGCTGTTGGCAGGCGTAAAAAACAGAGAATTCCGATTGACGAGGAAAAAGTCAAAAAGTTAATAGAAAAAGGAAAATTGAGAGGCTTTGTTACCTATACAGAAATTTTAAGATTAAT
>CAYNAX010000030.1:0-6062 GCA_964395745.1 uncultured Candidatus Saccharibacteria bacterium
ACTCCAGAAACTCTAAGATTAATACTTGTTGATCCAAAAAGAGTAGAATTTTCTCGCTACAACACTCTGCCTCATGTTTTGGGTCCGGTGGTGCATGATGCTAATAAAACCATAAAAACTCTTGCCTGGCTTGTGGAAGAGATGGAAAGAAGGTTTGATATTTTTGGTAAGGTTGGAGCAAGGAATATTGTAAGTTATAATGCCCGAGTAAAGAAAAACGGTAAGTTTAGAGAGGAGGGTCATAAAATTATGCCCTATATTGTATTAATTATCGACGAATTAGCAGATTTAATGGCGGCAAGAGGAAGAGATATAGAAATGGGAATAGTTAAACTTGCACAGAAGGCGCGGGCTACAGGCATTCATTTGATTTTAGCCACCCAGAGACCTTCAGTAGAAGTAATTACCGGGCTTATTAAGGCAAATATAATAGCAAGAATAGCCTTTCAGGTTGCCTCGCAGGTTGATTCGAGAACAATTTTAGATACCTCGGGCGCCGAGAAACTTTTAGGAAACGGAGATATGCTTTTTATCTCTGCTACTATTACCAAACCAAAGAGAATTCAAGGGGCTTATGTTTCAGAAAAAGAGGTAGAAAGGGTGGCTAAATTTATTAGAGAAAATCAACCTCCTCTAGAGGAAGATGAATTACAAGAAAGCATTACAGAATTTTTAGAGGAAGGTGCGGCTGGCGGAGAGGCTTTTGGTGATTTTGGAGAAGAAGATCCTTTGTATGAAGAAGCAAAAAGGTTAGTAATTGAAACAAGAAAGGCATCTGCTTCATTCTTGCAAAGAAAACTCAGGATTGGTTATGCAAGAGCAGCGAGATTATTAGATATGTTAGAAGAAAGAGGAATAGTGGGTCCTGCTCAAGGAGCAAAACCAAGAGAGGTCTATGCTAAAGAAGAAAAAATAGATTATTCTTCTGATTTTCCTGCTGATTATAATGAGAACTTCGAAGAGTTAGAAGATGAAAAAGAAGAAAAGCCAGCAAGCGAAAGCGAAGAAGAAAATGATGAACTTCAAAAAAAAGAAGAGGGGGAAGCAGAGGAAGATCAAGAGGGGGAAGAAAATAATGAATCAAATTTAGAATTAGAAAAACCATCAACAAAAGACGACAAAAATAAAGAAAATTAAAATAAAATTATGGCTAAACGAAAAAAAGCAAACAAAGAATTTAAAAATTTAGAAGAGACAATAGAGGAAATAAAAAAACAATTTGGAGAAGGCGCTATTATGCGGCTTACAGAAGTAATAGAAAAGCAGGTGGAATCTATTCCAACTGGTTCTATTTCTCTTGATCTGGCTTTAGGAGTAGGGGGTTTACCTAGAGGCAGAATTGTAGAGATTTTTGGGCCTGAATCTTCTGGAAAAACAACACTGGCCCTTCATTGTGCAGCAGAAGCGCAAAAAAGAGGAGGGGTAGCGGCTTTTATTGATGCAGAGCACGCACTAGACCCTTCTTATGCTAAGAGGATAGGCGTGAATATAAAAGATCTTTTAGTTTCTCAACCAGATTCTGGCGAGCAGGCGCTTCAAATAGTAGAAAATTTAGTGCGGTCAAAAGAAGTGGACATTATTATTGTTGATTCAGTTGCCGCTCTTGCGCCTCGGGTGGAGATAGAAGGAGAAATGGGGGCTCAGCATATTGGCTTACAAGCAAGATTAATGAGTCAGGCGTTGAGGAAACTTTCAAGTATCGTATCTAAAACAAAAACAATAGTAATCTTTTTAAATCAGACAAGAATGAAAGTAGGTATTATGTTTGGCAATCCAGAAACTACCCCGGGCGGATTGGCACTAAAGTTTTATTCTTCTGTAAGAATTCGTCTTCAGCCCAAAGCGAAGATAAAATCTAAAGACAAGATAATTGGAGTAAGGGTGGAAGCAAAAATTGTTAAAAATAAAGTTGCCCCGCCCTTTAAGACAGCGGAGTTTGATATATATTACAACGAGGGAATTTCTTATATTGCCGACTTGGTAAATGTAGGAATTAAATATGATGTAATTAAAAAAAGCGGAAGTTGGTTAGAATATGAAAAACAAAAGTTAGGACAGGGAATGGAAGCAGTAAAACAGTTTTTAAGAAAAAACCCAAAGTTAATAAAGAAGATAAGAAAAGATGTTTTAGAGAAAGCAAAAGAAGAACAAAAGAAAGAAGAAGAAGTGTAGAAGTTATTTTTCGGTAGGGGAGAGCAAACCTAAATTACGTGCTCTTTTGATTGCTTGAGCAATGCGTCTTTGATGATATTTACAAAGCCCGGTTTTTTTGCGGGATCTAATTTTTCCTAAACCGGTAATAAAATTCTTTAAGAGGTCTATTTCTTTGAAATCGACCTCTTTTATATTTTGCTTGCAAAAATAACAATCATTCATAGTTTTGCTAAACAATTTTAATCATTTGCGTTGAATTCCTAAAAAGGAATTTCATCTACATTGATATCTTCTCCTTCTTCAATGATTGGAATCTCTTCTTCTGGGGGAGGAGAGGTTGTTGAGGGAGTGGGAGGTTTTTCTTGGCTGGTGGATTGACCAAATCTTGGGCCAAGTTGAATATTTTCTGCAATAATCTCAGTGCGAGATCTTTTATTTCCTGATCCATCCTCCCAGGTCCTTGTTACGAGCCGACCCTCTACAAAGACAAGGCGTCCTTTTGAAAGATATTGAGATACAATGTTGGCAAGTTTGTCCCAAGCCACTACAGAATGATATTCTACGCTTTGCTTTTTTTCTCCGCTTTGTCGATCAATCCAGAATCTATTTGTTGCCATTCGGAACCGACAAACAGATTTGCCCGAAGGAGTAGTTCTTATCTCAGGGTCGGCAGTTAAATTACCCAGAAGAAAAACCTTATTTAGGTTCATTTTGAAGTATTTCTTCTAATTTTTTGTCTATTTCTTCAAGTTCGACCTTTACAGGTTTTTTAATCTTTTTGGGTTCGGTTTTTTCTGCTTTAGGAGAAGGGGCTTGGCTTTTTTCTTTTTGGGCTATAATTTTTGGTGGTTGTTTTTTAAATAAAATATATCTTAAAATTTCTTCTTTTTGGTCTAATTTTTTCTTGATTTCTTCTGATTTTTGTGCTTCTATTTCCAAATCAAAACTGATAAGATAAGCATTTTTAAATTTTTTAATCGCATAAGCAAGTTGAATTGCTTTTGGTTGAAGTTCGTTTTTTATTTCTCCTCCTAAAGCCAAAATAGCCTCTTTGACAGAGTTTATAAGTTTTTCTATTTCTTTTTGTTCTAAAGTGGGGTTGGCAATAAATGTTAATTCATAATATCTTTTCATAGGCTTCAAATTTAAGTTTTTTCATATTAACAATAAGTCCGCCCCAAGTCAACCTCCCACCCCCCAGCGCTGTAATACCATTGCCATGGCAATCTTATTACAGCAGTTTGGAAGGAGGGGTTTTTGAAGATTTCTTTAAGGTAAAAGGTTGTCTTGGTAAGGGAAAATTTTATAATAAATATATGACAGTGAATTCAGAAATTTTTAGAAGGTACGATATTAGGGGATTGTATCCAAGTCAGATTAATGAAAAGACGGCTTATTTAATAGGCAGGGCGTTTGCCTTTTTTCTTGCTCAAAAATATCATCTTTCTTCTCCTGTAATTTTGGTAAATTATGATGTAAGAAGTTCCTCCAAATCTCTTTTTGAAAATTTGATTTCAGGATTAGTTGATCAGGGAGCAAAAGTTTTAAATGGGGGAATTGCAACAACCCCCATTCATTTTTTTGGAAATTGGCATCTTAAAGTTGATGGATCGATAATGGTAACCGCTTCTCATAACCCAAAGGAATATAACGGTTTCAAACTTTTTTTACGAGAAGTAAATCCTCTGGCTATAGATAAAGGAACAGAAATTTTATATGAAATTATTAAAAAAGAGTCCTTCAGGGAAGGAAATTCAGGTAAGGGCAGGGTAGAGGAGGTTAAATTTTTTGACGATTATTTAGAATTTTTAGAGAAAAACCTACCCAAGATAGATTTTTCTAAACTGAAATTTGCAGCAGATTTTTCTAATGGCTGCTGGAGTTTGTTTTTCAAAGAAATTGCCAAAAAATTCTCGCTAAATTATATCGGAATTTTTGAACAACCAGACGGAAGTTTCCCAAATCACGAGCCAAACCCTCTTAAAACAGAACTTTTAACAGAACTGAAAAAGACAATTTCTGATCAAAACCTTAATTTTGGCATTGCTTTTGATGGCGATGGCGACAGAATTATATTTTTTGATGAACAAGGAAATGTTCAAAGAGCAGATTTTATTTTAGGCATTCTGGCAAAATATTATCTCAAAGAAGCACAAAGCGACAAAGAAGATTTAACTGTTGTTTGTGATGCCCGAGCAAGCCGGGGCGTGCGAGATGTTTTAGAACAAGAAAATGTTAAAATAGTCAAAAGTAGGGTAGGATATCCTTTTATTAAAGATTTGATGCGCAAGCACAAAGCTGCTCTGGGAGTTGAACTTTCGGGTCACTTCTTTTGGAAAGAGAATCATTACTCAGAAAGTCCAATTTTAACCCTTTTCAGAGTAATAGAGATTTTAGAAAAACTTAATCAGCCGCTTTCAGATTTAATAAAGCCGATTGCCAAATATTTTAGTTCAAAAGAATTGAATTTCGAGGTAGAAAATAAACAAGAGAAAATACAAGAATTAGAGAGAATTTATGGAGATGGAGAAATTTCCAAAATCGATGGATTGACTGTAGAATACAAAGATTGGTGGTTTAATGTGAGGCCGTCAAATACAGAGCCGGTATTAAGGCTGATAGTTGAAGCAGAAACAAATCAATTACTTGAGAAAAAAATCAAAGAACTTTCCGTGCTTATTAAACCTTAAAATCTCAAAAGTCAAATCTCAAAAGTCAAAACCACAACCTAAAGCTAAAAACTGATTTAAAGTAAGTTTTAATTATTGTGTATTAAGATTTAAGTTTTGGGTTGTGGTTTTAAGTTTTGACTTTTGCGTTTTGAGTTTTCTGTTACACTTCAATCACCACTGGCAAAATCATTGGCCGTTTTTTTGTTTTTGAGAAGAGAAAATCTCCTAGTTTGTTTCTGATAATATTTTTAACATAAGCCCAATTAACTGATTTTCCTTGCCCTGCTGCCTGATTAACAATCTCAATTGTTTTCCTTCTTGTTTCTGATAAGAGATCTTTAGATCTTCTTAAATAAACAAAACCCCGAGAAATAATATCTGGCGATCCAATAACTTTGCCTGTCTGACCGTTAACGACAGTGATAATTACAAAAATGCCATCTTTTGCCAATGCCTGCCTGTCTCTCAAAACTACTTCTCCAAAATCGCCCACACCTAAACCATCTACCATCACATAATTTGCTGGCGCTTTTTCTTTTTCTATTTTAATTTTTTCTTTTTCTACTCTGAGAATGTCGCCGTTTTCCAAAATGGTAATATTTTTTTCTGGAATACCACATTCTTTTGCCAGTTCAGCATGATTAAAAAGCATAGAATATTGTCCGTGAATCGGGATAAAGAATTTGGGTTTCATTATTCTGATCATTTTTTTAAGTTCCTGACGACGAGCATGACCAGAAGCATGGATATCCATCATTTTGTAATGATAAACCTTTGCCTTTTGACGATATAATTCATCTTTTAATCTTTGAACAGTTCTTTCATTTCCCGGAATAACAGACGAGGAAAAGATAACCGTGTCATTGGGTCTAATTTTAAGATAAGGATATTCCCGATTTGCTATTCTCATTAAAATGGCTTGTTCCTCGCCTTGAGCCCCAGTACATATCAAGGTGATTTTGTTGTCCGGATATTTTTGGAGAGCGCGAGGGGATATGAGTGTTCCTTTTTTAACCTTGATATAGCCCAATTTTTTACATATTTCTACATTAGTTTTCATTGTATAGCCATCAACAGCAACATATCTTTTGTATTTTTCAGACAAACTAATTAGTTGCTGAATGCGGTTAATCAAGGATCCAAAAGTAGCAGCAACAATTTTACCCTTTGATTGAGCAAAAATTTTATCCAAGTTTTCCATAATAGTGCTTTCTGATAGAGAATGTCCTTCTTCTT
>CAYNAX010000031.1:0-5902 GCA_964395745.1 uncultured Candidatus Saccharibacteria bacterium
GCTTTATTTTCAGCTTTAACTTATTCAATTCTCAAATATTTTGTTTAGTTTAAAACCCTACCGACGAGGACGGGTCTCGTTGGTGGTTGTCTCGCTGGTGATTATAAAAAAATCCTCACTTCTTTTATATCTTCATCTCTTTACTATCTTGATAGCTTTACCATGGATAAGTGCATCGGCTATTTTTTTTCTGGCCGAGAGCAAAATTCTGTTGAGTGTACTCTGAGATATTTTCATTCGTTTTGCCGCATCAACTTGATTGATATTCTCCAGATCACACAACCTTAATGCTTCCAATTCATCTGCCATTAGATCAATTTCTTCAAGCATTGATAAGGGAACCGCCCGGGGCTTGAAATAAACTGCTTTTGGATCGAACATAACTTTTCTTGGTTTTTGTGGTCTTGGCATAAGTTATTGAAATAAAGTTTTTCTTAATTTTTGATAGATTCTGATTATTTCTTCTTTGGCGGGCAAATCAGTTTCCATAATTGGTAATAATCTGCTAATTGTCTCAAAAATTCTTTTATCATAAGAAATCTTACCAAGAAAATTCCTTCCTGCCCATCTTTTAATTTTTCTAAAATTGTTTGTATTTGTATCCCACTTGTTAACAACTACGAAAAATGGGATGTGAAAATGATCTACAACTGTTTTGACTTTTTTGAGATCGGCAAAGCCAGAAAGAGTTGGTTCGCCAACAAGAACTATCAAATCAACATCCTTAAGGACAGACACTACCGGGCATCCCCTGCCGGGTGCTGAATCTATAATCATTAACTGGTAATCAAGATTTTCCGCTCTGCTTTTAATCTCATCAACAATTTTTCCTGAGCCGGTCTCGCCGGGCAATAAATATCCTGAGACCAAAACAAATCCGTATTTTGTTTTTTTAATTCTCACCTCCCCATTTTTTTACAGGAACCATTTTAATCGCACCTTTTGGGCATATAATCTCACAAAGGCCACACCCTTCACAAAGAAAGGGATTAATCTCTACCCTGCCATTTACTATTTTCATTGCTCCAAACTTGCATTTACTGACACATTTTTGACAATTCTTACATTTTCTATGATTTACCTTTGGTTTAAAAGAAATAAACACGGGTGCCTTCTTCTTCCAGTCTTTGTCTTTATTTAAGCCAAATAGCCAAATTGGGAGCATCAACATCACAATCTAGAGCAACAATTTTCTTTTCTCTGGAAAACAAAATTGATAGGCTGGAGGCCAACATACTCTTTCCCACCCCTCCCTTACCTGAGGCTATTGCTATCTTGAATTTTTCCTTGTTCATTTAATTGCTTTTAAAATTTGAAAATCTCTTTTTAAAATTTCTTTCATATGAGGATTATAAGTAGCAACTGCTGGATGATAAAAAGGAATTATTTTTATCTCCTGAAATAAATTCTGGATTTCAAAAATTTTTCCATGAATTTTAGAAATTGGCTCCAACTTTTCTTTTAATCCATATTTTTCAAAAATAAATTTCATTGAATATCTACCCAGCGAACAAATAACCTTTGGGTTGATAATCTCGATTTGCTTTTCTAAATAAGGTGTACATAGCGAAATCTCTTCGGGTTTTGGATCTCTGTTCTTCGGAGGACGACACTTTAGAATATTTGTAATATAAACATCGTTTCTTTTAATTCCCACATCTGCTAAAAGTTCATCTAAAATTTTTCCTGCTGCTCCACAAAACGGCACTCCTTGTTTATCTTCATTAAAACCCGGCGCCTCTCCAATAAACATAATTTTTGATTCAATGCTTCCCGCTCCAAAAACAGGATTTGTCCTTGTTAAATAAAGAGGACATTGTCTACAATTTAAGACCTCTTTTTTGAGGTCTTCTAATAATTTTTCTTTTTCTTGAGTGTTCATTTAATTGGAAGGAAAACATTAAATAAGACCTGCAAGATAAGAAACACCCAAAAATATCAATACTACTGATGCCAATAAATTAAGCCAAATAACGGACTTAGAAGATGTAACCCAAATTCGAAGGGTGAAAACAGCCACTAAAAACATTATTATCTCGTCAAGAAGATAGAAAAACAGAAAAATCCCAAGATAAACAAGAGATAAGAACAGTGGTACTTTTGCTTCTGCTAGAATGCCAACAAAAATAACCGGCAAAACAGCCGAACACGGAAATTCTACAATGGTAATTGTCGCGGCAAACAATAACACTCCTAAAATTATTGCAAGAATGCCTGTCTTTTTTTCCATTGTCTTTTGAAACCTTTGCGATATTCTTTTGGAAAATGTATCAAAATCACAAACAAGGCCTCGCTTTCTAAATTTTAAGAATTCCCTTAAAAAGTATAATCCTCCAAAAATCGCTAGAGCACCTATCAAGATCTCCATTTTCCTTATATAGGGAGAGAGAACAATAAAAATTTGGCGCCAAAGAAACATTAGGGCTCCATAAATTACTCCTGTCACCAAAATATATGTTCCTCCTGCTGCCAAAATTTTCTTTCGAGATCGTAAAGCCAGAACTATTCCCAGAATTAAAACTAATGCTCCTAAGGAGCAAACATTGAACCCGTCAAAAAATCCCAATATAACTGCTAATAAAGGAAGAGAAAATTTGGAAGGATCAATCTCTCCCAAAAATGGTACGCGAAGAGTATTTTCTTGGTTATTTTCTAAGTTATTTTCTTCTCTAAGGCTTAAAATATATTTTTCTATTTCTTCTCCCCTACCTTCACTAAATCCTATAAAGTATTTATCACTAATAAATGTTGCAGGAACCAAACCTTGTAAATGGGCTGGCACTTGATAACTTTGATAAAGTTCTTGTAAAAGTTGAACTCCTTCTTTGTCGTAAACTGAAAAATCTCTGATAGTAATCTCTGGATATTTTTCTATAAGGTGCTCTAAAAATTTCTCCTCCGCTGCACAATGAGGACAACCTGGTGCATAAAAGAAAAAGATTTCTAACCCATAAGAATCTTGTCCCTGTACAACTCCAAAAGACTCCAAAAATAAAAACAATGAAATAGTAATCGCTAATCCTATTTTAAGAAAGATTTTCGGAGCAACATTATAAGACTTTAACATTTTTCACTAACAATTAATTATTAACACCAAATTGTTGGCCCTCTCACTCACTCAGGCAAGACAGCCAAAGTATTATTAAAACGATTGATATAATTAAAAAGCCCCATTACTGAAATAATCTCTATAATTTCTGGCTCTGAAAACCTTTGTCTAAGCTTTTCAAAAAGTTCGGGATTATCAAGGTGACCATCTAAAGTCACATCTCTTATTAATCCAAGCGTCTCTTTCTCTGTTTGGCTTTCTCCTTCTAAACTTTTAATTTTTTCTATTGTCTCCTCGCTTGCTCCAAATTTCTTAAGCATTTTTTCTGAAACATCTAAACAAAAAGGGCATTTTAATGTCTGGGAAACAGTGTAAGCAATTTTCCATTTCAACAAAGGATCTATTACTCCTTGTTTCATTATGACATTAAATAATTCAACAAACTCTTTTAAAATTTCTGGGCGATGAGCCATTACTTTCACCCATTCAGGAACTTTTCCGGTCTCTTCCTCGAATTTCTGATAAATTTCTTTTGCTACTTCTGCTACTTGCTCTTTTTCTAGTGAAGATATTAGTGCCATAAGTTTTATTTTTCCTGCCTGCCGGCAGGCAGGAATTTTTAATTTTTAATTTTTAAACAATATTCTAATAATTGACCTTTTGAATAAAATTCTGTTAATTCTTTTGAATAAGGAATGCTCCTCTCTAATTCTAATTTTATGATTTATGACAAATTTCTCAATGGCTAATCTATCTCCCAAATCTGCCTGATTTAAGATTATTTTTGACTTTATTTTCAATTTCTTCAAGAGGCGAATCATAATTTTTAAATCATGCAATCCCATTGGGGTTGGCTCAGTGACCACAAAAGCGTAGTCAATATCAAGTAAAGCATTAATCACAGGACAGTGAATTCCGGCAGCCGTATCAAATAAAATCACATCTGCACCTGTTTTTTGGGCAAAAGAATGAGTAAACTTTTTTACTTCCCTTACTATGGGACCACTCTCTTCTACCCCCTTTTTTAGTAACCCTGTAATCAACCAGGCTTGAGATTGTAAGTTCTCAACTTTTATTTTATTAAGAAAAATTTTTCCCGTCTTTCCTTTTTTTCTTTAATAGCACCAAAAGGACAAGCCGCCGCGCAGGCTCCACATCCCGAGCATAGATCTTTAATAAAAATAGGGTACTCTCCTGGTTTATAAAAATGGCGTTGTTTCTACAAGTCTGGGCACAAATGCCACATTTTCTACATTTTTTTATCAAGCCCTGGAAAGATACCAAAAACTTTTTGAACGGGACTATTAAGTTTTTCTCCTAAAAGCAAATAATCGTTTGCGCACTCTACATCGCAATCGCAAAGTAATACTTTTTTATTTTCCCTTAATAGCTCGTAAAGCAAAAGAATAGCAAAGGTAGACTTTCCCACTCCACCTTTTCCTCCAGTAACCCTTATCATACTGGTTTACTGTTGTTTTTCATTGGTATTTTTATTTTCTTGTTCTTTTGTGATTAAAGATTCTAAAATTTCTTCTAAGGACTGGTGGGGATTAACGAGACGAATCTTGATACTCAGGTTTTCTAAATTCTGTTTAGCGTTGGGGCCTATCATTGGAGTTATCACTTCGTCTGCTCTCGTTGCCTTTACAAATCTTACTCCTTTTGGCGAATCCTTCTCAAAGTATGGATTTTTTAATATCTCTTTTCTTTGAATTTTTCCGTCTTTAATATCTACAAGAAGATAAAATTCTGACCCAAACTTATCAAAGAGTTTATTGTCCTTAACCGGGATAACAATCCTTCTCCCTGTTTTTCTAGGACCAATTCTCTCCAAACCTTCTTCTTCGCAAAACTTTTTTCCCCAAAACCCTACTATTGTGCTTTTTTTCACATCATAGGGCTCTACTGCTATTACAACATATTTTAATTCCGGAATATTGTTAAAAAGTCGTTCTTCTAATTCTTTAGTAATTCTTCCAACTTCGTCTAACTTTAATTTTAAAGGAAGTTTGATTTTTAACTCGGCGAAATTATAATTTCCTACCTTTCTTGTCTTTAAGCTATCTATCTCAATCTTGTGAGCAAGACAAATTTTTCTTATCCTTTCTTCTATTTCTTTGTTTGCTACATCTAAAAGAGATTCTGTGATTTCTTTTCCTATAAAGAGGGCTTCAAAAATAATATACAGGCCTATTATTAGGGCCACTGTTGCGTCGGCAAAAGGAAAATATTTAAGCAAAGCAAGACCTACCAAAACACCGATAGAAGAAACAACATCTGCCCTTGAATGCTTTGCATCAGCAATCAGGGCAATACTTTGAAACTTTTTTCCGACAGAAAATTTTAGCCTTGCGACTATTTCTTGAATAATGATACATAAAATAATCACCAAAATCGCTGAAAAAGAAAAAATCGCCGGGTTCTCACCCAAAAACCTCTCTACTGACTCGTAAATAATCCATGCCCCTGTAACAAACAAAAATATAGTGACAATAAAACCTGCTATATTTTCTGCCCTTAAATATCCGTAGGGGTGCTTTTCATCTGTCGGTTTTTCTGATATTTTGAGTCCTAAAAAGGTGATAAAAGAGGAAAAAACATCGAGGGTAGAATGAATTCCGTCCGCCATCAAAGCAATACTCTGAAACAAAAATCCAAAAACCGCCTTCAAAACACCAAGGCACAAATTAGAAAAAACACTTACAAGAGAAATTGTTTTGGGAGATAACTTCATTTAATTGGTTTTATTTTTAAAACCATTCTAAATTCTTCTTCCAAACCCTCTGCCAAAACCCATACCTCTTCCTCTTCCTCTTCCTCTTCCTGGAACCGATGCCCCTGTTACCGGCGGAA
>CAYNAX010000032.1:0-5878 GCA_964395745.1 uncultured Candidatus Saccharibacteria bacterium
ATTGGGGAAGAACAAGTTATGGCTTTGTAGGTGTGGCTGTGTGTATCGTTCTACTTATAGGAAAATACAGTATATATTTTAGTTTTCTAGCAAACTTAGTGTTTACCATAGGAGTGGCTTTAAGGTTTATATCTTTAGTTATCTGGTATAAGGAGGTGATACAAAATGCGTAAGTTTAGCGCTATTGCTGCTGACACCTTAACACTTATCCGAGGTGTCTCTTTGCCTCATATCTTTGTTTTTCTTGCGGCAACTGGCATAAAATCATCGGAACTATTGCTCGGATTGCTTTTTTTTGGCTGGATAACTGATTTTTATGACGGATCTCTGGCACGATCTGCAAACCAACAAAGTTGGATAGGAAAACATGAAATAATCTTTGACCTCTGCTTTATTGTATTTGCAAGCATTTACGCATTTTTTGTACTGCCTGTCCCCTGGTGGATTATTCTTCTTTTGTGTATCTGGATAATTCTCTCAGGCCTATCAGCATATGGGAGTTTACGCCACAAAACTCTTAGTTTTGTTGCCGGTATAGAAGTACCTTTTGCTCCTAGCATTACTCTCGGTATGATGGTTTACGGCATTCTTTATGGTTCTTTGATAGATAAAATAATGGTCTGCTTTTTCATCGCAATAGGCATTGTTCATTACCAGATTGGCTTAAAGGCAAAAAAGCGAGCCGCAAAATTTCTCTCTTCTCTGCCTCACGATCTTCGCAGAGTTTTTAAAAAAGAAAACGGCTCCTGAATTCAGGGAGCCGTTTTTTCTTCTAATGAGTAGTCGGGAGGAATTTTATAATAATTAATAATATATTGGGCTAGTTTTCTAAAAATAGGACAGGCAGAATATTCTGCTGTTTTTGTTTTAGGATTATCCAGTTTCACAAGAATTAAAATTTGAGGATTAAAAGCAGGAAAATACCCGACAAAACTTTGCCAAGTTTTGTCACTATAACCTTTTTTGTTAATTCCCAGAGAAGCAAAAGGAATTTGTGAAGTACCGGTTTTACCGGCTATATAATAACCATCAATTCTTGCTCTTTTTCCGTATCCTTCTTCTACTACCGAAACTAACATTTTAGTAATTTCTTTTGCCGTTTCTTCGCTAATAATTTTTCTTTTCTCTATTTTGGGTTCAATAACCTTTTCGCCATCCTCCTCAATAATTCTATCAACAATACTTAATTTCATTAAATTGCCATTATTGGCTAAGGCAGTATAAGCTCTTAATAATCCCAAAGGAGTTAGTTCAATGCCTTGTCCGAAAGCAGCAGTGGCAAAATTTATCTCGTAACCTTTTTTTAATTCTTGATTGGTAGAAAATATTTCTCCTTCAAGTTCTATGCCCGTTTTCTCAAAAAAACCAAATCTATCAAGATATTTCAAAAAGAGTTCGTGACCTAATTGTTTTTCGGCAAACACTGCTCCGGTATTAATAGAATATTGTAAAACCTGTTTCATTGTTCGCTTGCCCCACACTCTCTGATTGTAATTATATATTGTTCTTCCGCCAATCTTTACATATCCTTTATCTTCATATGTGGTATCTGGTTTTACCTTGCCCTCGTTTATTGCTGCGGACATTGTGATCGGCTTAAAAGTGGATCCTGGTTCGTATAGGGCTTGGACTGTTGTATTTAGAAAAATAGCGGGATCGTTAGCATAATCCTTATATTGATTAGGGTTAAAAAGAGGCCAATCAGCCATTGCTAAAATTTTTCCAGTTTTAGGATTTACTACTATAATTTGGCCTGAAAAGATATCTAAATCTTTGGAGGCGTCTTCAAGTAGTTTTTCTGAGAACTCTTGGATGCTTTTATCAATACTCAAAATAATGTCGCTACCTTTTAGTTCTTCTGAGTTAATTTCTGCAATTCTTCCAAAGAAATTATATTTTTCTTTTATTAATTTTTCTTTGCCCGAAAGAAGAGCATCAAAGTACCCTTCAATACCATAATTTCCTTTGCCTTGGGCATTAACAAAACCCAAAACATCGCTTCCTACTTGCTCCAAAGGATAAAATCTTTTTTCTTCATAATCTAAATATAGGCCTTCTATATTTAAATCTTGCAGTTTTTTCACTTCTTCTGGTTTGAGATTTCTTTTGACAACTAAAAAATAACTCTCATTATTTTCAATTTTGTTAAGAATTTCTGTTTTTGGAATGCTAAGAACAGAGGAAAGTTTTTGAGCAATTTCTTCCTTGTTTTTTATTGCCTTGAGCGATAAATAACAAAAGGGTTCTTTTTTGTTGGTGGCAGCCAAAATAATATTTTCTTTGTCGTGAAGATATATCTTCCCCCTTTCTCCTATTACTTCTTTAATAATCTCCTGTTGCCCCTTGGCTAATGCTTTATAAAATTCCCCTTTTTGGATTTGAAGATAAACAAGTCGAGCAGTTATGCCCGACCAAATAACCAACAACGCAAAAAAACCTATCCAGTAGCGCCAATTTTGAGATTTATTTTTGAGCCACACTTTCGACTCCAATTTTTAAATAGTCAATTTGATTGATTTGTTCAAAATCCAATTCCTGGGCAAGTTTGGCAATCTCGTCCATAAGCCTTTGTTTGGAAACCTGAATTTCTATTTCTTTATTTGCTTGGCTTATCTGGGCAATCTTTGTCTGCAAGTTTGAAATGGCAAAGTTTTTATTATTTAAATTTAAAAATTGAAAAATATAGCAAAAAATCAAAGCAAAGACAATTAACTCAAAAATGACTGCTAATCTTTTTGAAATATTTGTTTGAAAGGTAACAACTTCTGTCATATTTTTAAATTAATTTTGCTTTTTAAATTAATTCTGCTACTCTTAATTTTGCTGACCTTGAAGCGGGATTTGTAATAATTTCCTCTCTAGAAGGAATAATGGGCTTTTTTGTAATGATCTTTAAGATATTCTTGCTGGCTTTTTCTTTAAAAAACTGTTTAACTAATCGATCCTCAAGCGAGTGAAAAGAAATTACAGCAATCCTTGAACCAGAAAATAATACTTTTAAAGATTGTTCCAGCCCCTTTTTAATATTTTCAAGTTCATTGTTTACCGCTATTCTCAATGCCTGAAACACCCTTGTAGCGCAATGAATTCTTTGTCTTCTATACCAGCGAGGCACCGCTCTTTCAACAATCTCTGCAAGTTCTAAAGTGGTTAATATGGGCTTTTCTTTTCTTTGTAAAACTATTGCTTTGGTGATTCTTTTAGCAAATTTTTCTTCGCCAAACTCTTTTAAAATTTTCTCTATCTCCTGCTCTGAATATTCATTGATTATCTTGTATGCTGGAATTTCCTCTTTATAGGGATTAATCCTCATATCAAGTATCTCGTTTTTCTGGAAACTAAATCCTCGTCTGCTCTTTTTGAAATGCCACATAGAAACTCCTAGATCAAATAATATGCCGTCAGCAGGACCAAAATTGTTATCTTTAACAATTTTTTCAAGGTTCGTATAAGAATCATTAATTAAAATCAATCGTTTTTGTAGGCTGGGGCTTGGCTTAAAAGATCTATAAAGAATCGGATCATATTCTATTGCTAATACTTTTCCATTTGGTTTTGTTTTTTCTAAAATTGCCAGCGTGTGACCTCCTTGCCCAAAGGTTGCATCAATAAAATTTTTGTTTGGTTCGGCTTTAAGATATTGAATTATTTCTTTTGTAAGAACAGGAACATGAATCATCTTATTTTCTGTTAAACTCCTAACTCTTTTAATCTTTCTGCTATGTCTCCTGCTTCTTTTTCTGTTTTTTGTTGGTATTTGCTCCATTTTGCTTCATCCCATATTTCTATCCTGTTAAACAAACCCGCAATAATTACTCGTTTATTTAAACCGGCATATTTTGTCAGATAGTCGGGAATAAGAATTCTTCCTAGGTTATCAATAGTGACATCTGTAGCTCCAGCAAGCATTATTCTTGCAAATCCCCTAGCATCTGCCTGAGAAATGGGCAGCTGACTTAATTTTTGAGCCAATTTTTCCCATTCTTTCATTGGATAAAGAAAAAGGCAGTTATCTAACCCTCGCGTTATAACTGCCTTTTTTCCTAATAATTTTCTAAACTTGGCTGGAATTGCCAGTCGTCTTTTTGTATCTAAATTATATGTGTATTGGCCTATAAACATAAGTTATCCACAGAATCTTTAAGTTATCCCCACAGTTATCCACATTTTCCCCTACTTTTCCACTATAATCCACAAAAGCTATTTAGTCAACCACTTTGACTGTGGATAACTTTTTGTACGCGTTGAGAGATAATAAGCCAAAAACCGCCCCGGACTGGGGCGGTTTTTGGCTTATTCTGCTTTATATCGACCTTTCTAATTTATAACAATGCTTGTTGTCTTTCTTTTTCTTGTCTTCGTTTAATAAGCCAATAAAGAAGATAAAATCCTCCAATAAACATTCCTAAAAGCAGTAACAATCCAATCAAGAGCCAGATATACCAATATCCTACCAAACTTCCAATGATAGTACTTCCACCTGCGGCTGCTTTGCCAAATAATGATTCTTTAAAAGATAATACTAAATTATCAGAGGCAGAAATACCATCACCAGAGGCAGTTGCTACAATACTCACCCTTACTTTGCCAATATCTCTACTTGTTTTTCCCATAAAAGCAATTGTTTTGATATCTCCAGGGTTTAAAGTTCCTATATTAATTCCTGAATAAATATCTCCTGTATAATACCCTCCCTGGACATCTAAAGCATCCTGATAGATGATTTCTGAAGGCAGATCAATTTTAATGGAGACATTATCCAGTTTTTCTTCCCCTTTATTAGATACCACCAATAGGAAATCTACTGTTTCGTTTTTATCTAAACCTGAAAGTTCTTCTCTCCACTGAGTATCGCTTTCTCCTTTTTTGGCAAGAAAGGAAATTGTTAATCCTTGGATTTTACAATCTTGAGGACAACTACATATGGTTTCATCACAGTTACAAATTCCATCACCGCAATGCTCGCAACTGGTACAATAATCTTCAGACCCAATCAAACAAGTTGAACCGTCACAATAAAGTTCGTTTGCGCATTTTGAATTAACGCAACTATCTAGGGTACACTCATTTTTATCTTCGCAATCTCTATATTTGTCCTGTCTTGCTCCATTTGAATCGTACCAATACAAATCATTATCATAACAGGCCTTAGTATAATGAATATAGTATGGCGGGCGAGGAGGAGAAGGTTTTTTCACGCATGCCGAATTATACTGACATTTTGTTTCTCCTACTCTACAAACCTCGCTTGATGTACAATAATCTGCCACTAACCAGTTAGTCCAATTTCCCCATTCACTCCATCTGCCAGTACATTGAGCGCTATCTCCTGAACAATATCTAAATCTTGATTTTGTTCTTTTGGCAACATCTGCGCCACATCCGAGCCCCCATGGGCATCCATATTGGGTTTGAACTTCTACATCACAAATAGCAGCACTTGATTTGTAGTGACAACCATCACAACAAGGACCAGAAGAACATTCGCATTCTTTTTTACATTCTCCATTCACACAAGTTTCATCAGCAGCGCATTCTTCTACTAAACGGGTATCTTTATAAGAAGTAGAATAACAAGCCGCTCCAGTACATCCCCTATCATAACAGGTTCTTTGCTGATAAACCTTATTACCAACACAATATTTTTCTCCCCAATTATCACAAGAGTCATCACCACATTCTTGATATTTTGAGAGAAGTTGTCCTAAAGAATTAAACCACCAAACATCATTATTGTAACAAGCAAGATAATTAGAAGGTTGTTCGCAACTAGAATCATATACACAATTGTAGGTGCAATTTCCGCCTGAACAATACCAAGTTGGCCTTTGATTTGAGGCACAATTTCCATAACCGCAATTTGTTGGCCCGGAACATA
>CAYNAX010000033.1:0-5873 GCA_964395745.1 uncultured Candidatus Saccharibacteria bacterium
TCTCTGAACTTTCTAAATTTTCAGAATCTTCAGTTGTTGATGTTTCTAATAAGCGATTAACTCTTTCTGAAAATAAAGAAAGGCGCTTTTCTGAATTATCGTAGGCAGATGTAGCATTTTTTAAATGACTGCCCAGCTTCCTAAAATCTTCGGACAATTTCCTTGCATCTTGTTGAATTCTTCCCAACCTCTTCAGTATTTCCTGCGTCTTTTTAGATATTTGAGTATCTCTAAACCAATGTTCTATTGCTCTTAAGGTTAAAAAGATTGTGTTAGGCGAAGTAATAATAACTTTCTTAGAACGAGCATATTCTGGCAAATTACTATCTTGCGATAAATTAATCTCATAAAAAGGGGCTTCGGCTGGAATATACATTATTGCGAAATCTACAGTATTTTCCGAGGGTAAAATGTATTTGGAAGCGATTTCCTGAATTTTTAATTTTACATCTTCAAAAAATTTTTTCCTAAAATACTTTTTATCGTCCTCATTTGTTGCCTCAACCGATCTTCTATAATTATCAAAATTAAATTTAGAATCAATAGGCAAAAGCTTTCCATCCGGCAATTTTAAAACAAAATCAACCTGTTCTCCTGAAGAAAAAAGATACTGTTTCTGATATAACTCTTTGGGAAAATATTCGCTTAAAATATGTTCTAAACTTGCTTCTCCCCATTGCCCTCTGATTTTCGGAGTTCTAAAAATTTCCTGAAAAGAAGAGATGCCTTTCATTGCCTCCTCTACCTGTTTTAATTTCTCTCTTATCTGAACCGTCTCTTTGGTAAAAGAGGAAATTTGTTGATACATAGCCCTTGAAGTTCCATCTACTCTTCCTCCGATATCTCTAATAAGTTCTTTCAATTCTTCTTTTAATTTCTCTATTTCCTGATTTTGCCTTTGGTCAGTTGCCCATTTTTTATTGATGTAAAAAATCACCAAAGCAAAGCCCGCAATAATAGAAAAAATTAAAATTGTAAAAATGATGGCATCTGCCATATAATTATTGCTATGTTATCATTTCTGACTAAAAAAATCAAGAAGGGGACAACCTCAAGGATTGTCCCCTGTTTAATTTAAGGTGCCTCGTAAATTACCTCTTCTCCAATTGATACTCTTCTAATTTTGATGGGACCTTCAAAGTATAGCCAAAAAAGTCCTTCCAGCTGTATTCCCTGTAAACTCACTCCTATTAACTTGGCTGTACATATATGCGGTTGCCCAGATACCTCAAATGTAACTAATACCTGCTCTCCTAATCGAGCCCCCAAATTCCTTGCCGCTTCCTCTCGTGTCATTTCTCCCCCTTTTAAAGATTTAATGGTTCTTTTATAAACTATTGGTTCTTTATCAATCTGTCAAGATCAACTTGTCAAGCAGTTATTTCTCTAAATAAGTGACTATTGTTAAGCGGTGGGGGTGGGACTCGAACCCACAAATCCCTTGCGGGATGCCGGTTTTCAAGACCGGTGCCTTGCCAATTCGGCGCACCCCACCATGCGGCCCCAACCGGATTCGAACCGGTGTTCCTGGCGTGAGAGGCCAGTGTCCTAAGCCAAGCTAGACGATGGGGCCCCAAGTAATTTTTATTTCTTAATTTTTAATTTTTATTTGATAGTTTATTTTAGATTAGCAAAAAAATGAGAAAAATCAACTCTCCAAATTTGATTTTTTAAGAAAAACCGCTAAAATCAAAAAAGACAAAGAGGGGTGAGAAAATGAGTTCTTTAAAAATTTTAATTCCTAACAGTTTAACGGCTTTTCGTGTAATTGCCAGCGGGCTCATTCTCTGGTTGATATTCTTAGATAATCTTAAAATTGGTCCAATAGACAACTTTCAGATGGCTGGATTAATAATGATTCTTGCTCTTATCACTGATCTCTTTGATGGAATAGTTGCCAGAAAATTAAAGGTTGTCACCCGCTTTGGATATTATTTTGATCATATCGTGGATTTCTTTCTGCTCATCGCTGTAATTTATGTTGCCATTAATCAACTCAATTGTGTTCTCTCCATTACTTTTATAACTTTAGAGATAGGTGTAGTTGTCGTTTCTCTAACAAGGATTATTATAAAAGACATTGGGGGACGATGGCCCAATGATTGGGGAAGAACAAGTTATGGTTTTGTCGGAGTGGCTGTGTGTATCGTTCTTCTTACAGGAAAATACAGCGCTTACTTTATCTTTTTGGCTAATTTAGTATTTGGAATAGGAGTGGCTTTAAGATTTATATCATTGGCTGTCTGGTATAAGGAGGTGATCAAAAATGCGTAAATTTAGTGCGATTGCTGCTGATACCTTAACACTTATCCGAGGCGTTTCCCTGCCCCACATTTTTGTTTTTCTTGCTGCAACCGGTATAAGATCATCGGAATTGTTGCTTGGATTACTTTTCTTTGGCTGGATAACCGATTTTTACGACGGCTCTCTGGCGAGATCGGCAAATCAGCAAAGTTGGATCGGGGCACATGAAATAATCTTTGATCTCTGTTTTATTGTATTCGTAACTATCTACTCATTTTTTGTATTACCTGTTCCTTGGTGGATTATTCTTCTTTTGTGCATCTGGATAATTCTGTCAGGTCTCTCGGTATATGGAAGTTTGCGTCACAAAACTCTCAGTTTTGTTGCCGGAATAGAAGTACCTTTTGCTCCTACAATTACTCTGGGTATGATGATCTACGGTATTCTTTACGGCTCTCTGATAGAGAAAATAATGGTCTGCTTTTTTATTGCAATAGGCATTCTTCACTATCAAATTGGTTTGAAAGCAAGAAAACGAGCTGCCCAATTTCTTTCTTCTTTACCCCACGATCTTCGCAGGGTGTTTAAAAAAGAAAACGGCTCCTGAATTTAGGGGGCCGTTTTTTCTTCCAATGAGTAATCCGGAGGAATTTTGTAATAATTAATTATATATTGAGCCAGTTTTCTAAAAATAGGGCAGGCAGAATATTCTGCTGTCCTTGTTTTGGGATTATCCAGTTTAACAAGAACTAAAATTTTAGGGTCAAAAGCAGGAAAATAACCAATAAAGCTTTGCCAAGTTTCATCGCTGTAACCTTTTTTGTTAATTCCTAGAGAAGCAAAAGGAATTTGAGAGGTGCCGGTTTTGCCGGCTATATAGTAACCGGCAATCCTTGCTCTTTTTCCATATCCTTCCTCTACCACTGAAACCAGCATTTTGGTAATCTCTTTTGCGGTTTCTTCACTGATAATTCTCTTTCTCTCTATTTCGGGCTCAATAATTTCCTCTTGCCCTCCTTCTATAATTTTGTCAACAATGCTTAACTTCATTAAATTGCCATTATTAGCCAAGGCAGTATAAGCTCGTAATAATCCAAGAGGAGTTAATTCAATACCCTGCCCAAAAGCTGCAGTGGCAAAATTAACCTCATAACCCTTCTTTAGTTCCTCGTTGGCAGAAAATATTTCTCCTTCAAGTTCTATACCTGTCTTTTCAAAAACTCCAAATTTCTCAAGGTATTTTAAAAAAAGTTTATGCCCCAATTGCTTTTCAGCAAATACCGCGCCGGTATTAATAGAATACTGTAAAACTTGTTTCATTGTTCGCTCGCCCCATACTCTTTGATTGTAATTATATATCGTTCTTCCGCCGATCTTAACATATCCTTTATCTTCATATGTGGTATCCGGCTTTACTTTTCCTTCGTTTATTGCTGCCGACATTGTGATTGGCTTAAAAGTAGATCCCGGTTCATACAAGGTTTGCATTGCTTTATTTAAAAAAATAGCAGGATTGCTGGCATAATCCTTATATTGATTAGGATTAAAAGGAGGCCAATCAACCATCGCTAAAATCTTACCGGTTTTGGGATTTGCTACTATAATTTGACCCGAAGAAATATCTAAATCTTTAGAAGCGTCCTCAAGTAATTTTTCTGAGAACTCCTGAATGTTTTTATCAATACTCAAAACAATGTCGCTTCCCTTCAATTCTTCTGGATTAATTCCTGCAATTCTTCCAAAAAAGTTATATTTCTCCTTTATTAATTTTTCCTTACCCGAAAGAAAGGCATCAAAATATCCTTCAACGCCGTAATTTCCCCTGCCCTGAACATTAACAAAGCCTAAAAGATCACTTCCTGCCTGTTCCAAAGGATAAAACCTTTTCTCTTCATAATCCAAATACAAACCTTCTATTTTTAAATCCCGCAGCTTTTCCACCTCTTCTGGTTTAGGACCTCTTTTAATGACTAAAAAATAACTCTTGCTGTTTTGAATTTTTTCAAGAATCTCTGTTTTTGAAAGATCAAGAACAGACGAAAGTTTTTGAGCAACCTGTTCTTTATCTTTTATGGCTTTAAGCGATAAATAACAAAAAGGTTCTTTTTTATTGGTAGCAGCCAAAACAATATTTTCTTTATCGTGGAAATATATCTTTCCTCTTTCCCCTATTGCTTCTTTAATAATTTCTTGCTGCCCTTTGGCTAATGCTCTGTAGAATTCTCCTTTTTCAATCTGAAGATAAACAAGTCGAGCTATTATGCCCGACCAAATTATTGTCAGTACAAAAAAACCTATCCAGTAACGCCAATTTTTAGATTTATTTTTGAGCCACACTTTCAGCTCCAATTTTTAAATAGTCAATTTGATTGATTTCTTCAAAATCCAATTCTTGAGCAAGCTTTGTGATTTGATCCATAAGCCCCTGTTTTGACATCTGGATTTCTATTTTTTTATTTGTTTGGCTAATCTGGGAAATTTTTGTCTGTAAGTTTGAAATAGCAAAATTTTTATTGTTTAAATTTAAAAATTGAAAAATGTACAAAAATATCAAAGAAAATACAATCAATCCAAAAATCACTGCTAATTTTCTTGAAATATTTTTTTGAAAAACAAACGATGTTGTCATATTTTTAAATTAATTCTGCAACTCTTAATTTTGCTGACCTTGAAGCAGGATTTATAATAATCTCTTCCCTAGATGGGGTGATGGGTTTTTTTGTAATAATCTTTAAGATGTTTCCTTTGGCTTTTTCTTTAAAAAATTGTTTGACTAATCTGTCTTCAAGGGAATGAAAAGAGATTACTGCAATTCTTGAGCCAGAATTTAATACTTTTAAAGATTGTTCCAGCCCTTTTTTAATATTTTCAAGTTCGTTGTTTACTGCTATTCTTAATGCTTGAAAAACCTTTGTGGCACAGTGAATCTTTTGTCTTCTATACCAGCGAGGCACTGCTTCTTCAATGACTTTTGTAAGCTCCAGAGTGGTTAATATAGGCTTTGATTTTCTTCGCAAAACTATTGCTTTAGCAATTCTTTTGGCAAATCTTTCTTCTCCAAACTCTTTTAAAATTTTCTCTACTTCCTGCTCTGGATATTCGTTGATTATCTTATATGCCGGAACTTCTTCTTTATAGGGATTAATTCTCATATCAAGTATTTCGTTTTTCTGAAAACTAAATCCTCTCTTGCTTTTCTTGAAATGCCACATAGAAACTCCTAGATCAAACAAAATTCCATGAACGGGTCCAAAATTATGATCTTTGACAATTTTTTCAAGGTTCGTATAAGAATCATTCACTAAGATTAATCGTTTCTTGATATTTTGACTTATATCGACTGATCTATAGAGAATAGGATCATATTCTATTGCCAATACTTTTCCGCTTGGTTTTGTTTTTTCTAAAATTGCCAGCGTATGACCTCCTTGTCCAAAGGTTGCGTCAATAAAATTCTTGTTTGGTTCAGCTTTAAGATATTGAATTATTTCTTTTGTAAGAACAGGAAGATGAATCATCTTAATTCAAAATTCAAAATTCAAAATGAAAAATTGAAAATAAAATTTAAAAGAATTTTTTCTCAATCACTCAACCACTTAACCACTCAGCCACTCGATCACTCAGTCACT
>CAYNAX010000034.1:0-5763 GCA_964395745.1 uncultured Candidatus Saccharibacteria bacterium
TTTTCTGCTCAATCGGATCATTTAATTCAGAGAAAGCATTTACAAGTTCCCAGCCAGCAACAATTAATTGAAACCTTGCAAGTTTTTTGGGGTTTTTTGGATGAGATTTTGCTAAGGGAGCAGTGCCATAGGGATGATGAATGACAAATGTCGGATTTTTAATCTTTGGCTTGCAAACTTTTGAAAAAATTTTATCGGCAATTTCAGCTTTTGCCGCACCTTTCTCAATTTCTATTTTTAACTCTTCGGCTTTTCGTTTAAGAACATTTTCATGAACATCGTAAATATTTATTCCTATTTCTTGTTCTAAAATTTGATGAAACTCAACTCTCTCCCAAGGAGTTTTAAAGTTTATTTTCTCTCCCTGATATTCAATTGTTGTTTTGTTAAAAATTTTTCTTAACAAATATGAAAACATCTCCTCTGTAAATTTCATCAAATCTTTATAATCCTTATAAGCCCAATAAAATTCTAAACTGGTAAAATCTGGGTTATGGAATCTATCAATTCCTTCATTCCTAAATACTCTTCCTATTTCAAAAACTTTCTCAAACCCTCCAATTAATAATTCTTTGAGATAAATCTCTGGAGCAATCCGGAGGTAAAGGTCTAAATCAAGGGCATTAAGATGAGTTTTGAACGGCTTTGCGGTGGCTCCTCCATAAACAGGTTGAAGAATGGGGGTTTCTACTTCAATAAAGCCGTTTTTTATCAAAAAATTTCTAATCTCCTGAATAATTTTGAAGCGTAAAATAAATTTCTTTTTTACTTCGGGATTAAAAATTAAATCCAAATATCTTTTTCTGAACCTCTCTTCATTATCCTTTAAACCGTGCCATTTCTCAGGAAGCGGCCTAAGAGATTTTGCCAGAAGTTTAAAATCATAAACCAGTATTGATTTTTCTTTTGTCTTGGTTTCAAATAATACTCCTTTTATTTCAACAAAATCGCCGATATCAAAATGATCCTGAAAAAATTGATACCCGTTTTTTCCTAAATCGTCTTGCTTAAACACTGCTTGAATTTTTCCATATCCATTTTCTATATCTGTAAAAGTAATAGCCCCGTGCTTTCTTTTGCTCATCATTCTTCCCACTATAATTATCTCTTCTTTTTTTGAAGAAAGTTTCGAAAAATTGTCCAGCGCTTCTTTAATCGTATGAGTTCTTTTTGTAGAAATAGGATAGGGATCAATCCCTAATTTTTTTAGGTTTTTAAGTTTTTTTTCTCTGTTTTTTCTTATCTCTTCAAGTTGCGCCATATTAATCAATTTTAAGGGAAAAACCAAAGAAAATCAAATAAAAAAGCTGTACGTTCGTACATTACCATCTTGTTTGGGGTATTGCAATTAGTGCAAGATATAATTGATATATATTTACGATGGAAATATCGTTCGGTGGAGCCTCAAACTGCCTAATTTATTTAAAATACAAAAGGGCAGAACTGAGCCTGCCCCGAAGGTGCTAAATGGGGACCCTTATTTTGACCTCCCAGCCATTGGAAGTCCGGGAGGCAACTATCTTCTCGGGTCTTACCCATCCCTGAATTTTCCATCCTGTTGCGGTAGGAGTAAAACTCTCGATGTGTGCGAAGTCCGAGGAGATGTTGGAAAAATATAATTCTTCAAGAAGATGTCTATATGCGTCATCTAGTGCAGCTCTCCTTGAAAAACCCCATCCTCTTGCATACATAACAGCATTTAGATAGTCAATCTCGGTAACCCATCTTCTATCTGTTCTGTGAGTTTTGCAAGATGGAAGATAAAACCATATACCCACTAACAACATAAATCCTACTAACGCTACTACACCTATTAAAGCTTTTCTTTGCATTTCCCCCTCCTTTTCTCGATTCTATTATAATTATACCTTAGAAACAAAAGATTGTCAAGGGTTATTCCTCGGGATACTACGCGCACATATGTATTGAGAAACGTTCTCGTTCCGTCTACAAGCCTATTCTTAACAAAAAAGAGGATGCCCAAACGATTTTGAGCATCCTCAATGTTCAAAATAAATATCTAGAACCCATTTTCCGAAGCATCGTCGCCACCAAGGCAAGAATGATTCAACAAGCCGTCGAGCCATTAAATTTGCTTTGGATTCTGTGCTGTCGTTATATTCTCTTAAAGCAATATGATGACCTATCTCGTGAGCAAGAAGAAAAGGATCACCTGTAAATTCTGTGCGTAAAAAGATTTTTCTTCGGTGGGGAATATACTTCCCTGCCGCATTTCCCAGATCTTGAGAGAGTTCGACTCTCAAATCCATTTGATGAGCGCTTTCGTAAAGCTTTCTGTAAAGTAACTTTTGAGTCTTAGAATCTAACGCTCTAATAGCAAGAGAGAGGTAGATAGCATATAGTAGGGCAAGTCCAAACATCCCTCCCAAGCATACAAACAAAAAAATTCTCATCTCGATCCTCCTTTTTAAAGAGCTTGGACTATTTTTTATCTTATTTTTCTTACAATGAATGTCGCAGGAAGTCAATAGAAAATTATTGTTTTTGCTGGTTAAAATACCACCCTAAAACTTCTCTTGCTACATCGCCTACAATTACATGGAGACCCGGCACATCCTCCACCATAACCGTAAGTACTATCTGGGGATTATCATATGGAGCAAAAACAGTTATCCAATTATGATAATAACCCTCTCTACCTGTTTGGGCTGTTCCGGTTTTAGCAGCCGCTTTTACGGGCAAATCATTAAGAATGGTAGCCGAGCCATAAGTTACTGCCCCCCTCATTCCTTCTCTTACAATCTCTAAGTATTTTGGATTAATAAACCCTTGTCGTATAATCTCGGGCTTAAACTCCTCTACAATATTGTGATTCTCATCAACAATTGCTTTAACCAGTTGAGGTTTATACAAAATACCTCCGTTGGCAATAGCAGAAAAAGCCGTCACTACTTCTAAGGGAGGAATCAAGATATATCCTTGTCCGATGGATAAATTATAAGTATCGCCTGGATACCAAATATTCTCTGGGGGGTTAAATCTTTCTTTCTTCCATTGGGGATCAGGAATAAACCCTGAAACCTCGCCTCCTAAATCTATGTTTAATTTTCCTCCCCAGCCAAACAGTTGAAGATATTTTTTAATCTTTTCTACCCCTAGGCCTTTAAAACTCTTATAACCTCCTCCTATAGTATAAAAGAAGACATTACAAGATTCTGCAATTGCTTTTTTAACATCAGTGATACCATGAACCATCCAGTCCTGGTAAATCCATGGCTTATCTGGAAACCAAGGATTATCTACCACTATTTCTCCCTTACAATTTATTTTTGTATTTTCCTGAATAATTCCTTCCTGTAATGCTGCAGCAGCAATAAGAGGTTTAATAGTAGAACCAGTGGGATACCTTCCCCCTATCACCCTGTTCAAAAGAGGGTGATTTGGGTCATTAATAAGTTTTTCCCATTCCTTTTGAGTAATGCCCTTGCTAAAAAGATTATTATCAAAACTAGGAATACTTACCATTGACAAAATCCCTCCTGTATTTGGATCCATTGCCACGGCTACCCCCTTCTTCACCCCAAACTCTTTCATTTTATCTTCAAGAGTATAATAGAGTTTTTCTTGGAGTTCTTTATCTAAATATAAAACTAAACTGTTACCCGGTCTTGGAAACTGAACAATACGCTCAGAAATAATATTACCTTTTGCATCTCGTTCCCGAATTATTTTTCCTTCTTTTGGTTTTAAAATTTCATTATAATGCTCTTCCAATCCATAAGCCGGGCTTTTTTTCCTGTAATATCCAATTATATGTGAAAAAATCGGACCATCTTTATAATCTCTTCTCGTATAATATTTTACTTCACACCCATAAAATGCCTCAGGCATTCCCTCTATTAAAATGGTTGTTTTGTAATCAATATTTTCTTTTAAGATTACTTCGTTGTCTTTGCTGCCCTCGATAATTTCCTTTACTTCCTCCCACCTCTTGCCAAGTACCTCCGCAAGATTTTTATAAATTCTTTCGCGATAATCAAAAGATTCAATCTTGTCTTTTTGACAGATTAGACTTTCTTGTAAAACATTTTCTGTTAACTGATGAAAATTCCTGTCATAAATCACCCCCCGCTGCGAAGACAAAGACACAGAAAAATATCTATTTCTTTGAGCAAGAAGGGTTAATTTTTTATGCTGAAGTATTTGAAGGTTAAAAACAAAACTTAATGAAAACAAAACCAATACCCCAAAAGCAATAAATAACCAGAAAATAAATCTTTTTTTTAGCGGTTGCTCTAAAACCTGATCTTGACCCATATCAAGATAATGGGCGTCTAAAAAAATATCTTCGGGATTGATTTCACTATCTGGTCCTAAAAATTTTCGAGAAGTTTTTCTGGAAAACATAAATAATTGACCACAAAATTAAAAAGAGAAGAAAATTTGCGGCCATCTCTAAAAGATTAATTCGTAAAATTCCCCCGGTAAAAACAAGAGAGAATATTTCTAGAAAAACATAAAACCCCAAAAGAGAAGCCATAAAAAGAGCGAGACCTCCAAAGTAGCGGGAAATATCTATGGTTTTTCTAACCAAGGAAATGCTCAAAAACAGCAAAGAAAAGGTTCCTAAATACACTCCAAAAAAAGATTGCGAGTGAAACTCATATAGCAGAGCTGCTGCCAAAAAAAAGAAAAGAGTTTTTCCCGAAAATTCTTTTTCAAAAAAAGCCAATAAAAAAACGCTCAAAAAAAGAAGGAAATGAAAATTAAAAGAAGTTATTAATCCCTTCAAAAAAGAAAACTGCATCAACCCTAAAAGAAAAAAAATAAGAGTGAAATATATTGTTTCTTTTATCATTGATCCGGGTAGCGCCAATTTAATATTGCCAAAAAGAAAGAGGGTTTTTCTACAAGGAAATACGGAGTTACTTCTACTTTTTGAAATGGATCGATATCAGAATTTATAACTTCTTTTATCTCGCCTATTAAAAAATTTGCAGGAAAAAACTTAGAATTTTGAGAAGTAAAAATTTTCTCTCCTTTCTCTATTTTTTTATCTTTAGGAAATTTCTCTAAAGCCAGCTGAAAATTTCCTCCCCCCTTTAAAATAATTTCTTCATTTTTTTCGGTTTGGGCTATAAGTTTAAAGTCTGGGGCTGTAATTAATTTCACAACAACATATCCGGAAAAATTTTTATCTACAACGCCTACTATCTGTTTTGTAGATGTTAAAACAGGAGTATTTTTTTGAAGAAGAGAGAGGTTTGGAGCGTTTAGATATAGAAAATTATTTGATTGATCAAAAGCAATAGGTTTAAGGATTGTTAAAGAAAAATTTTGTTTTAGTGGTTCTATTTTTAATGACTCTTTTAGAATTTTATTTTCTTCCTCTAACGCATACATTTCTTGAATTTTCTGTAGAAGTTTAAAATTTTCTCTTGTGAGTAACTCATTTTCTCTAATTAATTCTTTAAGATGGCTTATTCCCCAAAAATAAGATTTTAAATTCCATCCTTGTTCAAATAAAACCTCTTCTGGTTTGCTTACTATTTTAAACCAGAGATTTCGCAAAGAAACCCCACAAACCATAAGAATCAAAATAAGCAACAGAGAAAAAACAACTCTTTTATAATTATTGAATTTTCTTTTGCGAAACATTTTCTTTAATTATAACCAAAAAATGCCAGAAATAAAATCTGGCATTTTTGATTATAGACACTATAAGGGGGCTACCTACTTTCGCGGGTAAAACCCACTATCATCGGCCTTGGGAGCTTTCACTTCTGTGTTCGGCATGGGAAC
>CAYNAX010000035.1:0-5631 GCA_964395745.1 uncultured Candidatus Saccharibacteria bacterium
TTAATGTAATTGGCAAAATAATTAATGCCGTATTTTGCTGATGCTTCAAATATCAAATCAAAATTAGGATCGTCCCAGGGAAAATCTTTTGTAATATTGATTGTAGGTATTGGAAAGTGAAATGGTCTACCTTTTTTATCTCCTTCAAGCATCACCTCATAAAATGCTTTGTTTAACATCTTCATTTCTTCTTCGAAATCAGCATAAATTTCTTTTTGAGGAACCCCACCTATAATCACTGGTTGCTTAGCATATACAGGGGAGGGTTTTAAATCCAATGTAATATTTGTAAAGGGGCATTGAAATCCCACCCTTGTGGGAACTGCCATATTATAAAGAAATTCTTGAATGGCTTGCTTTACCTGGACATAGTTTAAATTGTCATATCTTATAAAGGGAGCAAGAAGAGTATCAAAATTGGAAAAAGCAATCGCCCCAGCTGCCTCTCCTTGTAATGTGTACATAAAATTAACTACCTGGCCTAAGGCAGCCCTAAAATGCTTTGGAGGGCGAGATTCTACCTTGCCATAAACTCCTCCAAATCCTTTTAAAAGCAAGTCATAAAGATCCCAGCCTACACAGTATGGTCCTAATGTGTCTAAATTATGAATATGAAAATCACCTGATTCGTTTGCCTCTCTTATTTCCTTTGGATAAATTTTATTTAACCAATATTTTTTAACTACATGAGAAACAACATAATGATTAAGACCCTGCAAAGAAAATGCCATATTGGCATTTTCTTGTACTTCCCAGTCGAGTTTTTCTAAATATTGATCAACTTTATCAACTGCTTCTTCGCTTAAAACAATTGCTTCTCTAATTCGTCTTCTTTGTTCTCTATATAAAATATATGCTTTCGCTGTTTCCACAAGATTTTCCAACATCAAAACTTCTTCTATTACATCTTGAATTTGCTCTACAGTAGGAAATTCGCCTTTTTTGAATCGGCGATTTAAAAGTTCTACTACACGATCAGATAATCTTTTTGATAACTTGCCATCTCCCTGTCCTGAGGCAGTAACTGCTTTATAAATGGCTTGGGTGATTCGTGACTGATCAAAATCAGTAATGGTTCCATCTCTTTTGATAACTTTTTCTATTCTATTTTCCATAAGTTTCAAAAAGTTTAATTAGAGGTTTCAGATTAGGATATTATATCCCCACAAAAAAATCCTGACAAATTTTTGAAATTGTGGATAACTTTTTTACTCTATGCCCGTGGCTATCACTATAATTTTTGCTTCATCTTTGGGCATTGTTTTTTCTTGAGTAACCCCAAAAATAACTTTTGATGAAGGTGAAATTTTTTCTGTAATAATTCTTGCTGCTTCTTCTAACTCTCTTAAACCAACATCATTATTAACAAAGATGTTGAAAATTAATCCCTTTGCTCCATCTATCGAAATATTGGAAAAGGGAGATGTTATTGCGTTACGTGCAGCTTCTTTTAATTTATTTTCTCCCTTTCCTTTTCCTAAACCAAAAAGGGTGTTGCCTGAATCTTTCATTATTTCTTTAATATCGGCAAAATCGATATTTATAAAACCTACAGAAAAAAGAAGATTGGCCATTCCAAAAACAATGTCTTGCAAAACTTCGTCGCATTTCCAAAAAGCGTCAAAGATATTAGTTTTTTCATCTATTTGGGTAAGCAGGCGGTCGTTCTCTATCACGATTAAAGAATCTACATTGTCTCTTAAAAGTTTTAAACCTGATTGGGCTATTTTTTTTCTTTCAGTTCCTTCAAAACTAAATGGAAGAGTAACAATGCCTACTGTCAAGGCGCCTATTTCTTTTTTAGAAACTTCAGCAACCACTGAAGATCCTTTAGTACCAGTTCCGCCCCCAAGCCCGCAGGTAATAAAAACTATTTTTGTTCCCTCTAGGGCTTTTTTAATTTCTTCCTTTTGTTCTAAGACGGCTTTATAACCAATCTCTGGGTTTGCTCCGGCGCCAAAACCCTTTGTAATGTTCTTCCCTATTTGAATTTTTATATCCGATTTTGTTTGCTGAAGATCTTGAAGGTCGCAATTAATGGCAACAAGCTCGAGTTTATCTGCGAACTTTTTACGCTTTTGAAACATTCTTGTAATAGCATTACCTCCAGAGCCACCCACTCCGACTACTTTTATAAACTCTAAACCTTTCATGGAGTAAAAATTTTTATAATCTTACGAAATGCTTGAGCAATGCGGGATAATACTCCTTCCTCTTCTTGTTCTTCTTCTAGCCCAAACACTGCTAAACCACAAGCCACCGAAAACCTTTCATCTAAGGATGGGCCAATAAATTTGCTTAATTTCCTCAGGCGTACAGGAAGAGACAATTCTTTTTTGGCATAGTCAACTAGCCCCGGAATTTTACTTCCGCCACCCGTTAACACCACTCCTGCAGGCAGTTTTCCATACTTGTTAATTTTTTTAAGTTCTTTTTTGATATGATTAAAAATCTGCTCAATACGCGCCCTTGCCGCTTTTGAAAAATCTTTTGTTGAAAAAACAAACACTTCGCCGGAATCCAATTTTAACTTTTCTTTTCGGTTTGTCCTAGAAAAAATAAGTTTGCCAAATTCTTCTTTAATTCTTGTAGCAATGTCTATTTCTGTTTTGAGGGCAATAGCAATATCGTTTGATATATTAGAAGAACCGCACGGGAAAACAGTTAAATGAATAAGTTGTCCTTCTTCAAAGACAGCCATACTGGTAGTGCCTGCACCGATATCAATCAAAGCAACTCCTAATTCCTTTTGTTGAGGGGTAAGAAGAGCATAAGCATCTGCTATTGGCGAAGGAATAACATCTATAATGTTTAAATCTAATGAGGCAACCGCCTCTTTTAAGTTTTTTAAATAAGGAGAAAAAACACAAGTAACAATGCCTTCCATTTCTAATTTAATGCCTCGCAACCCTAAGGGATCTTTTATTCCCTTTTCTTCGTCTATAATATATTCTCTTGGATAGATGTCCAAAACTTCTTTGTTTAAAGGAAGCGATGTTGCCCGCGCCTCGTCCTGCACCCTGTCTATATCTTCTTGAGAAACTTTCTGGTCTGCCCTTGAAATGGCTACTGCCCCTTTTACGGGTTGAACAAAAATATGGTGACCATTAATATTTACAACAACGTTTTTGATTCTTGTGTGGGAGAGCGCCTCAAGCCGGCTCTTTAATTTTTTAAGAACTTCTGCTGTTTTTTGAGGATCAACCACTGCCCCTTTTCTCACTCCCTCGGATTTTAAAACAGAATGAGCAAGAACCTGATATTGATCTTTATCTTCTAATTTTTGGCAAACAATTCCCTTGATGGCAGAGGAGCCAATATCAATTGTGGCAATTATTGGTTTTGCCATTTAACTTTTTTTAATATTTCTTCAAGATATTTTTCCTGTTTGGCAATCATTGTTTTTTCCTCTTCTGGCTTTAAATGATCGTATCCTAAAATATGTAAAATACCATGAATAAAAACTCGGGCTAACTCTTCTTCAAAAGAAATATTTTCTCTTTTTGATGTTTTCTTTACTACTCTTAAACAAATAACTATTTCTCCCAGAAAATTTTTATCATCTTTTGGAACAAATACTTCTGCCTTTGCTGGAAAAGAAAGCACGTCTGTAACTTTATTCTTTTTTCTGTATTGCTTGTTTAGTTTCTTAATTCTTCCTGGACCAACCAAAACCAAAGAAATTAGCCCTTGTTTTTTTTCTTTATCTAAAACATAGGCGGCTATCTCTTGAAAAAATTTTTCATCTATAATGTTTTGGGTAAGATTGGTAATCTCTAAAATTTTCTTTTCAGCCATTATTTAATGATAGCAAAAAATTTTTTTAGAGCAAACAAAAAGCCCCCGTAAGCGGGGGCTTTTTGTTTCTTCTTTAATTTATATTTTTCCTAACTTTTCTAGTTTTTTGTAGTAACGTTTTAGTTCCTCTCTTCGGAGGGCAGCCCTGATTTTAAGTTTCCTGCTAAGAGGTCTTTCCCGATACATTGATTCTTTTGCCTGTTTTAAAATTGCGCTTCGTTTTAAGCGCCTTAAAAAACTATTAACTAATTGTTTGCTGTTTTCGTGTTCTTTTTTTTCGACTTTTAATCCAGCCATAATTACGCCTTGTTTAATTTTTAATTTTTATTTCTTAATTTTTAAATTAGTTTTGACTTTTGCCCGCCTGCCGAGCGGGCAGGAGTTTTGACTTTTGACTTTTTATTAATATCGTACTTTATGCTTTTATGGAAGACCTGTCAAGTTACCGGCAAGAAAATGAATATGAAAATGATCTATTATTTGTCCTCCTCCTCTTCCTACATTTATTGCTATTTTATAACCATCTTTGGCTTGATCAAATTTTTTAGCCAGTTCTTTTGAAACCAAAAGCATCTTCCCTAAAATATCTGCCTTTTCCGGCTTAAATTCTCTAAGTGAGGGAATGTGCTCTTTGGGAATAATTAATAAGTGTACATCTGCCTTCGGGTTTATATCTTTAATAACAATAAGATTCTCATCTTCTAAAACTATTTCTGAGGGGACTTCTTTTTTTATAATTTTGCAAAAAATACATTCTTTTTCCATGTTATTTTTTCTTTTTTAATAACTTTTTTATTTCTTGACTTAATTTTTCAAATTTAACTTCCTTCTGGGTGCCTGTTTTCATATTCCTTACAAGCGCCTTACCCTTTAAAACTTCTTCCTCGCCTAGAATAATCACAAAAGGTGCCTCTAACTTGTCAGCTATTTTTAACTGATCGCCCAGCGAATCTTTGCTTAACGAAAAAGCAGGGTAAATTTTTGCTTTTTTGAGGTCTTTTAGAATTTTTAAGGTTTTAACTTTTGCCTTATCGCCCAGTTGAGCAACAAAAACATCTATTTTCTTTTTTGAAGGTTTAAAAACCTCTTGTTCTTTCATTAAAGCGATAATTCTCTCAATGCCAGCGGCTGCTCCGGTGGCAGGGACATCTCTTTTGCCTATAAGTTTTAACAAGTCATCATATCTTCCACCTCCTGCCAAAGCAGTAGGATTAGGAATATTGTCTGGCACTATCTCAAAAACGGTTTTGGTATAATAATCAAGCCCTCTTACTAAATAAGGATTAAGAAAATATGGTATTTCCAGCGCATCTAAATATTCTAATACTCTCTCTAAGTGTTGTTTACATTCTCCGCACAAATAATCTAATATTTGGGGTGCTTGGGCAATTACTGTGGCGCATTTTTCCTGTTTACAATCTAAAACGCGTAAGGGATTAGTTTTTAATCTTCTTCTACAATCAGGACACAAACCTCTCTCCCGAGACCTTAAATATCTTACCAATGACTTTTTGTAATAAGGCCTACATTGCTTGTCTCCGATGCTATTTATATGAACAATCAAATTTTTAAGCCCTAATTCTTTTAGAATTTCCCAGAACAAATAAATAATTTCAACATCGCTTATAGGTTTCTTAGAACCAAAAATTTCAAAATTGAATTGATAAAATTGTCTTAACCTTCCTGCTTGTGGCCTTTCATGTCTAAAAAGGGGCCCAAAAGTGTATAATTTAACCGGATGAGGCCAGTTTACCATTCCGTGCTCAAAATATGCACGAGCAAACGCTGGAGTAAATTCGGGACGTAAAGCAAGATATTCTCCACCCTTTGTTT
>CAYNAX010000036.1:0-5529 GCA_964395745.1 uncultured Candidatus Saccharibacteria bacterium
CGTTTAATACAATTAAACCTGAATCTGAATCTAAAGTTAAAGCTGAGGTTCCTCCTGATGATAAAGTAACTGCTCCTGTACCAGTGTAGAGAGGAGAAGTTACAGAAGTGGAGAAAACACCGGTTGAACCTGAAAACTGTCCAATACCTGTAATATTTGGTGAACCTGATCCTGTTAATGAAGATGCTAAAGTAGGTGTACCTCCTATTGTATATGTTCCGACTATAGTACCAGAAAGGGTTGGGCTTGAAATTGAAGGAGATGTTCCAAAAACTAAAGAACCTGAACCTGTCTCATCTGTAATTATTCCGGCTAAGTTAGCTGAGGTGTCAGTGTTAAAGTATGCGGTAGAAAGTCCTGCAATTTTTCCGGAAGAATCTATTAGATCTACATCACCTGTACCAAATTGGGCTGCTCCTTGAACATCAAGTTTTGCTCCGGGTGATGTTGTCCCTATTCCTAATCTTTTATTTGTATTATCAAAGAAAAGGTTAGAGTTATCTTGAGAGATTACTCCTGAAGCTCCAGCAAATAGAATAGATCCTTCAGTTAAAGAAGAAAGAGTTAAACCAGAGAAAGTTGGAGAAGAAGTAGTAGCAATATCTTGAGGAGTAGATAAGGTTATTGTTCCAGCAGAATGAGTTACAGTTATTTGATTAGTTGTTCCCTGAATAGTTTTGTATTCTAGCGCTGTTGCATCTGAATTAACTCCTAATAGTTGGTTTGCTGTTCCAATTGAGGATAAACCTGTACCTCCATAGGTTGTTGCTAAAGGTGTTTGAAGTCCTATTACTCCTGTTGAAGAATCATAAGTTATTGGTAAGGTTGCAGATAAAGCAGATCTTGCTCTTTGGTCTGTATAGTAAAGATTTGTTGTTCCTTCTGTTAAGTTGTCTGTAGTTTTGTTTAAAAAGGCAGTATCAAATCTTTCTTGAGTCCAGTAAAGATTGTTTATTCCTTCAGGGATAATATCTGTTGTTGCATTTAAAGAGATAGTAAGAGTACCGTTTACTCCTGTGTCTTCAAAAGAGATTCCTTGTCCTTGGGTTAAAACTCTTTCATTGGTTAAATTATCATCTGAAGATAAAACTAAATAGGAAGCATCAAGATTTCCAGAAGAGATAGTTTGCCAGGATAAATTCCCTGATCCATCTGTAGTTAATACCTGACCGTTTGATCCATCTGCTGAGGGCCAGGTGTAGGTTACTCCTCCAAATGTGGTTGTTCCTGTATCTTGAATTTGAAGATTTTGAACTGTTATTGTTCCTGTAGTTTGAAGATTTCCATTCTCATCTATTGTTAGGGTTGAGGTACCAAAAGTAGCTCCTTTTTCAAAAGTAGCAGGTTCTGTGAATTGAGAAGTAGAATTAACTGTTAGTTGGTCTGTGGAACTATTTGGGCTTCCAAGAGTAACAGAACCTGATACTCCTAAAGATTGTCCAATTGATGCAGAACCTGATACTCCTAAGGAATCAAAGTTTCCGTGTCCTCCTACTTGTATTCCTTGGTTTCCTACATACAGAGGAGCAGTAGGAGCATTAGTATAGGTTGGTCTTGATTGAAGTTTCTGAGCAATTAACCTTAGGTTATCAATATCTTTTTTCCATTCTTTAATAGTTTCTAATTCTTGTTTGATTTCTTGAAGATCTTTTGATGCTAATACTTTAATTTGTTTCTCTATAACTTCTTTGGGTTTAATCTGGGTAATCTGTTGAACTTCCTTAATTATTTCTTTTGTGGGAATACCTTCTTTATTGAGGTTTTCGATTTCTTGCTTTAGTTCTTCTATTTCTTGTTCTTTGATTTGTTGTTGGATTAATAAGCCTCTGAGTTGTTTTTCTAGAGCAAGGTATTTATCTGAAGAAGAAAAGATATTGGTATGAGAAGAAGGAGTATATGAGGGTTTACCTTTGAATAATGAGAAGAGAGATAAAGGTTTGGGGCTAAATATTTGGTGAGTAAGTGAAGAAAGAGATTGTGTTAGGTCAGAGAGAATTGAATAAGTGAAAGGGGAGGTTGAAGAAAGAGAGGCATATAGTTTCTCTTTATGAAGAGGTTTGAAAATAGTAGAAGGAGAAACAAGGTTCTCTTTTATTGGAAAGAGACCTTGTTGTTCGAAAGCAAAACCAAAAGAATAGAAAAAGAGTAGAAAGAGTATTATGGAAAGAAGAGATTTTGCCATCAAAGATGGCAAAGGAGAATGATGTTTTTGAGGAAGTAAGGATTGGTTTTGGGTTTGAGAAGAAACATTATTTATTGTATGGCCTCCTTGTTTTTCTTTCCATTCCTGAGCTTGATTTATATATTCTTCTAACCATTCTTTGGTGGTCATCCAATCTCTGCCAACTTTTATGGCTTTAAGTTTGCCTTGACGAGCTCGTAAACCTAAATATTGGGCTGAATAAGAGCACAGCTTTGATGCTTCTTTTAAGGTAATATATTTGCGAAAAGATTGTTGATTCATTGGAATATCGTTTAGACGATATCAAAACATTCCTTTTTTTATTATCTCTTATATTAAACTTATTATCTCTTATATTAAAGAAGATTGTCAAATGTGGATAATGGTGAACAATGAAAATTGAAATAATAGGAACCGATTTTTAAGCAAAAAATAAAAAAACAAAAACTGGTTTTGTTTGCTCAAAAGTAGATAGATTTAGAATATTAAGAATTGATAGCGATAGACAATATCGTTAAAACAATAGATATTTTAGATACTTAAAATTACTCTTTTCTGAACTCACAGATGTGTTTAAAATCGCAGTATTTACAATGGTACCCGGGGTTAGGATCAAAATTGCTTTCTTGAATGCTTTTTAGCGTCTTTAAAAGTTTTTGTTTGAATTTTTCTTTTTCTTGGATAGGTGGAAAAGTTAATTCTTTATCAGCATCCAAATAATAATATGTTAGTTTGGAAGGAGATAGATTTAAAACTTCTTCGGCTGCAAGTTGGTATATCAAAAGTTGCTCTTTTTCTTCGGTGTTGAGTTTTTCTTTTGGATTTCCGGTTTTATAATCCACGATTTCTATTGTTTTGTCCGGCAATTCATCTATTCTATCAATTTTTCCTATTATAATAAATTCCCCTATTTTGAGTTTGAAAGGTAATTCTAAAGCGGGCTTTCTATTAATTTCTTTTATTTTCGGAGATTTTTCTTGGAGACGTTCAAAAAATAATTTTAGAGAATTTTCGCCTAATTTATAATACTTTTCTTTATGTGTTTTAGATTCATACCACTCGTCGATCCATTCTTCATCGTAAATCTGATAAAGCAAATCAAGAGAGATGGGTTTGTTTTGCGCATATTCTTTAACAAATCTGAAAAGAGTATTATGGATTGTTTTTCCAAAACTTAAGGTAGCGCTTCCTGCTCTTGGTACTGCTAAAATATGCGCAAATTTATATTGTAAGGGACATTTTTCAAAAGCGGCAAGTTGAGTGTAAGAGAAATAAGGAGGAAGGATTATTTTTTCTTTTGAAGATGTCTTTTGCGGTTTTGAAATTGTAAAGAGGGGTTTTTGTTCTGAAGATGTTTCTTTGTTGAGAATTCCCAGTTCATATAAAAATCTTGAGGGTTTCTTTTTTCTCACACCTCCGTAGTTTTCAGCAGAAGTAAAGAAAACTCCGCGTTTGGCTCTGGTAATTCCCACATAAAAGAGCCGTCGCTCTTCCTGTAAATGATAATCGCCTTGAGGCAAAATATCTTTTATTAAATCTTCTGGAATTTCGATGGGCTCTTTTCTTTCTATTGTGGGAAACCTTTTATTAACTAAATTTACTAAAAAGACATATTTGAATTCTAATCCTTTTGCCGAGTGAATAGTCATTATTTTGACTGTTTCCGGACCTTCTTCTATATCAAAATCCAAAGCCCCGGTTTCTCCTGATTCAAGTTCCATATTTAAAAGTTCTATGAAATTTTTAAGGGTGGGTTCTGTTTGATTTTGCTCAAATTCTTTGATTTTGTCAAAAAATTGAGAAAGAAGTTTTATTTCTTTGTATTTGTTGTTTTTAGTTAGATAAGAAAGATACCCTGTATCGTTTAGAAAATATACAAATATCGTGCTTATATTTTTTGATTTGACAAGATCAGTATGCTTTTTTATAATGCCGAGAAACTTTTCAATTTTATTTTTTGTTTCTGGTGTAATATCAGAAAATTGTTGAATTTCTTTTAGAGTTTCGTAAATTGATTGGGCTTTTATTTTACTTTTATGAGTAATTTTTGCTATTTCTTCTGCGGGTATATTTAAAATAGGCGAATTGAGCATTCTAAAAACTGCTGGGCTTTCGTGGTAATTATCTAATAGTTTAAGGTAAGAGATGACATCGAGAATAACCGGTTGGAGATATAACCCTCGAGAAGCCAAGAACTGATAAGGGATTCCTCTTCTTTCGAGTTCTTTAGAAAAAGGTGTAGCGGCATTGTTTGAGCGAACAAGAATAGCAAAATCTGAAAAAGAATCAGCCAGCCCGTTTTTGTAAAGTTCTTCTATCTTATCTATCACTCCTCGTACTTCTTCTTCTAAAGTTTTGAAATGCAGATGTTCTATGATGCCCTTTTCTTTGGTTTGGGCAATAAGTTGCTTGCTGATAGTTTTAATGTTGACTTTCCTCTTCTCTTCTTTTTGCTTTTTTAATTGATACTCTAACCTATCGGGATTATTAAGTTGAATAAATTTATAGGCAAGGTTGAGAATGTCTTGAGTGGAGCGATAATTTCTTACTAAAAAAATCTCTTTTGCTTTTGGGTAGTCCTTTTTGAAACGAATTACATTATTGAAAGAAGCCCCTCTCCAACGATAGATGGCTTGGTCGTCGTCAGCAGATACGGTTATATTCTTGTGCAGTTTAGCCAACAATTTTATTAGTTCATATTGAGCCCAGTTTGTATCCTGAAATTCATCAACTAAAATATATTTAAATTGGTTCTGGTACTTTTTTAAAATTTTTGGCCTTTGTTGAAAAAGTTTAAGGGTGTAGTTGATAAGATCTCCAAAATCCAAAGCATTATTTTCTAAAAGAATTTTCTGATAGGTTTGATATGCTCGAGCAACTTCTTGAATTCTTTCAATTTCTAATTTGTCGACTTCAGAATTTTTTGCTTTCTTTTTAATTTTTGAAGCATATTGAATATAATCTTCGGGGTAGATTCCCTGATCTTTACATCGGGCAAAATGTTCAACAAGAGCATGAATAAATTTCGTGGGGTTGCCTAGCGGTTTATAATAATCGAGGCGAAACTCTTCAAGATTCTGCCTTATTAATAACCAGGCGGCTGTTTGATCTAATACTTTAAAATTAGTAGGGATGCCAATGTCTAGCCCGTGTTCTTGGAGAATTCTTTGAGCAAAAGAATGAAAAGTAGAAATCCATAAATCTAGATACCCGTAAGGCAATAGTTTATCTATTCTTTCTTCCATTTCTTCGGCTGCTTTGTCTGTGAAGGTTACCCCCAAAATTTCTTCGGGTTTTAAATTTTTCTTTTCAATGAGATAAGCGATGCGTCTTGTAATTACGGTTGT
>CAYNAX010000037.1:0-5372 GCA_964395745.1 uncultured Candidatus Saccharibacteria bacterium
CTAGACCAATTTTTACCCATTTTTGCTGAAGTAAGTTGGAAACTCCTGATTTTTTTGCAAACGGTGTAGGGGGCTGAAAAGGTGGCTTAGTAGGTTGTTGGAAGGGCCGTTTAAGAGTTAAAGGAGATTCAGGTGAAGGAACTTTTTGCTCTTTTTTATCTTCTAATCCACCCCTTATTCTTTTTAGAAATTCTTCCTCTTTTCTTCTTTCTTCTTCTTGTCTTTCTCTTTCTATTTTTTTTAGAAGTTCTTCTTGTTTTCTTTTTTCAGCCAATCTGCGTAGGGCTTTTTCTGCTTCCTCCAGTTCTTTTGCTGTCTTTTTTGTTGAAGAAGGCGCCTTTTCTTTTTCTTCTTTTCCTTTCTCCCCCGCTTTTAGAGAAGGTGTCTCTTTTTGAGAGGTCTCTGGTTTTGGAGGAGCAACGCTAGGCTTGATGGGCTCCTTTTCTGGTTTTGGGGGTTGGGTAAACTCTTTTTTTGTTGGAATTGCTTCTTCTTTTTGCTTATCTTCGGCACTTTTTATTTGTTCGGGCGAGGGCGCTTCTTTTGGGGCTAATCCTAAGAATTGATATATCTTATCAATAGTTTCTCGCAAAAGATTTTCTCTCTCTAAAAGGTTTTGATATTTTACATTAAGACGGTTTTCTTCTAAAACTATTTTTCTTCTTTGATCTTCTAAGCGCCACCTTTTTTGTTCTATGAGCGCCCTTTGTTTTTCTAATTTTGCCCTTTCTTGTTCAATTCTTTGTTTCTCGGCTTGTTGAGCCACCCTTTCTTCTGCTTCAAGGTAAGCGATTTCTTTTTCGAGCTTACTTTCTTCATTTTTAATTTCCGCTAGTTCTTCTTCTATTCCTTCTCTTTGTTTAACAACCTTATCTTTTTCTTTTAGGATTTCTGCTTTTTGTTGTTTTATTTTCTCTATTTCTTTCTCTTTTTCTTTTACCTCCTTTTCTTTGGCAATTTTTTCCAATTCTTTTTTAACATCTTCCAGTTCTTGTTTAATTTTCGCTTCTTTTTCAGCCAACTCTTTGTATTTAAAATCCACCTCTTTTAATTGTTCCTCGATTTTAAAGAGATCTTTTTCAAATTGCCACCTTTCTTGTTCTACTTTTTCTCTTTCTTTTTCCGCCAATTGTCGTTCTTGTTCTATTTTTCTTTTTTCGCTGGGAATTACCACAATAGATTCCCTTTTTTCAATAAACTTAAGGTTTTCTTCAATCTTTCTTTCGTTTTCTAAAATGGGCTCTAATATTTTTTGAATTCTGTGACGCTCTTTCATTAAATATTCCTTTTCCTTATCTATCGGTTTTTTCTCTTCAGGCAGTTTTGCCAGGGTTTCTTCTAGTTCCTTTTTCTTTCGAAGAAGGTCTTTTTCTGTTTGTTTTTTCTCTTCAACAAACCTTCTTTCCTCTTCTTTAATGGCGGTTTCAAACCACTGTTCTTTCATTTTTTCCTGAACCATTTTTTCTCTTTCTCTAGCCCTTCGGCGAATTTCCTCAACTATTGCCATTTCTTTTCTTTCCTGTTCCTTTTTCTTTTGATATTCTTCTATTTTCTTTTGGGCCTCTAAGCGCTCTTTGATTGTTGGAGCAACCCCTTCCTCTTTTTTTATAGGAGTTGGTTTAGCAGGCGCCGGCTTAGAAGGAACAGTTTTTTCTCTTTCCTTTTTCCTCTCTTCTTTCCGTTTTTTTTGTAGAGCGATAAACTCTTTTATTTTTTCTGGCATTTCTTTTACTTCAGCCCCACGCTTTTGCCTTTCTTTAAAGTTTTTTATAAGTTCTAAAATTTCTGATTCGGCTAAAGTGGCTTCCCAATCTTCAAAAACAACACCTGCTAAATCTTTTTCCATGGTGCGAATTGCTGCTCTAGGAATTGATGATGGGGTAGATTTTGCCATAAATGGCTTATTTTTTATTGATGGGGCGTTTTTCTTTAACTAAAGCCAGGCGCGGTCGTCCCAGATCGTCCAATTCAATAATTTTTACAGGAATAATATCTCCCACTTTTAGCACATCTTCTACCCTTTTAATTCTTTTGTTGCTGATTTTAGAAATATGGAGCAAGCCATCTCGTTCAGGGAAAAGTTCTACAATTGCTCCAAAATCTAGTATTTTTGTTACCTTTCCTTGGAATACCTCTCCTACTTTTAATTCTCTGGTTAAGTTTTTAATCCATTCGGCTGCTTTTTTGTTTGCCTCCTCTGAAGGAGAAGTAATGTAAATATGTCCTTCTGGCTCTATATCAATGGAAACCTCATATTTTTCAATAATGCTGTTGATGGTTTTTCCCCCAGGCCCAATTACCTGCCCCACTTTTTCAGGATTGATTTTCAAAGACAAGATCTTTGGAGCAAAAGGAGACAATTTCTCTCTTGGTTTATCTAATATTTGGTTTGTTTTTTTCAAAATTTCTAATCTTGCCTTTTTTGCCCTTTCTAATACTTCTTCAATAATTTTTAGCTCCACTCCCTTTATTTTAACATCTAATTGGATTGCTGTAACCCCCTTTTCTGTTCCAGCAACCTTAAAGTCCATTCCACCAAAGTGATCTTCTGGTCCCTGAATGTCTGTAAGTAGTTTGTATTTCTCATCTTTTTGAACAATTCCAATGGCAATTCCCGCGGCTGGTCGTTTAATTGGAACACCTGCGTCCATTAAAGCCAAACTAGAACTAGAAACAGAAGCCATAGAGGTTGAGCCATTAGAGGAAAGAATTTCAGTTACTACTCTTATAGTGTAAGGAAATTTTTCAAAATCAGGAATAAGTGGTCGCAGAGCTTTTTCTCCCAACATTCCGTGCCCTATTTCTCTTCTGCCCGGCCCTCTTAAAGGTTTTATTTCACCTGAGCAGTAGGGAGGGAAATTATAATGATGCATAAATCTTTTTTTACCCCTGAATTCCATCCCTTCAATCAACCTTTGGTCGCTGGGAGAGCCAAGAGTAACAATGGAGAGCGCTTTAGTTGCCCCCCTGACAAAAAGTCCAGATCCGTGAGTGCGTGGAAGCAGTCCGACTTCTGCCTCAATGGGCCTAATTTCATCTAATTTTCTACCATCGGGTCTTATTTCTTTTTCTAACACTAATTTTGTAAGTTCTTCTTTCAAAATTTCTTTAATGATGCTTCTTGCGCAGCCAAGCATTTCTTCGCCAAAATTATCTTTAACAAAATCTAAAATTTCTTCTTCCAATTGCCAATTTTCTTTTTTGTTTTCAATACTTGGTTTGGCAATAAGATTTTTTTTCAATTTTTCTCCAAATTTTTCAACAATTACCCTTCTTATTTGCTCTTGATTTGCTGGCTCAGGAATAACTTCTTTTTCCTTTCCGTGTTTTTGGGCTATTTCTTTTTGGAAGGAGATAAGTTCTTGAATAATTTTTTCGCCCTTTTGTATCGCCTTCAAAATTTCCGCTTCATTCTCTTCTAAGGCTTCTGTTTCGATCATATTGATTAATATTTCTCTGTTTTCTTCCACGCCCGTAACAATAATGTCTAAATCGGACTCTTCTCTTTCCTGATAACTAGGAGCAACAATAAACCTATTGTCTTTTTTGGCAATCCTTATACCTCCAATGGGGCCATTCCAAGGAATATCAGAGATTGAAAGAGCCAAAGAAGCGGCTAAAAGTCCTGGAAGATCCGGGTCATTTTCTTCGTCCCAAGAAAGACAGGTAACAATTACCTGAACCTCTCTTCTTAGATGATCTGGAAAAAGCGGGCGGATTGCTCTATCAATTAACCGTGCGGTTAAAATTGACTCTTCCGAAGGTCTTCCTTCTCTTCTAATAAATCTTGAGCCAAGAATTTTTCCTGCAGCATAATATCTTTCTAAAAATTCTACTGTTAAAGGAAAAAAAACTTGATTTTGAATATCTTGGTTTGACATAGTTACTGTTGCCAGCACTACTGTCTCGCCCAACTGAGCAAAAACGCTTGCATTTGCCTGTTCAGCCAAATTGCTGATAGTAAAAACGAGTTTTTTGCTACCGATTTCTTTTTCAAAATGGATATTTTTCATATGAATTATTCAAGGATTAAGTATTTTTTGGGGGCGCTTTCCAAATCAAAAAAATCATCTACCGCCTCTTTGAGCCGGGAAGAAGCAGAATGAGAAAAAGCAATTGATTCTACTCTTTTTCCCTGGTTTTTTAGATATTCTACAAGGGGGACAAAATCACCGTCGCCGGAAGCCAAAACAATAACATCAACACTTGGGGCAACTCTTATTGCATCTACTGTAATACCTACATCCCAATCCGCTTTTTTTAGCCCACCATAATATTCTTGTAAGGGTTTAATACGGGTTTCTATTCCAAGTTTTGTTAGAGCATCAAAAAAAGGTTTTTCTTCTCCTGTTTTTGTTTGTACCACATAAGCAAAAGCCCGGATTAATTTTCTTCCGGCAACTGCTAGTTTCAACACTTCTCCAAAGTTTACTTTCGCGCCAAAGATGTTTTTTGCTGAATAATATAAATTTTGAGTATCAATTAAAACAGCTACTCGTTGATCTTTATGTTTGGCTTTAGCCGTAACCGACAAAGGCATTTATTTTTTAAGGCCTAATTTTTTGATTAAAGAATTATAGCGTCTGGTGCTTTTTCTTTGAAGATATCTTAAAAGTTTTCTTCTCTTTGTTACCATTTTTAAAAGCCCTCTTTTTGAATGGAGATCTTTTGGGTGTTTTTTTAGATGGCTTAAGAGTTTTTTAATTTCTTCGCTTAAAATAGCAACCTGTACCTCAACTGAGCCAGTGTCTTTTTTGCCCGACTGAAACTTTTGAATAATTTTTTCTTTTTCTTGTTGGGTAAGCATATTGTGTTTTTATTATATCTTAATTTCTAAATAAAAAAAAGAACCAAGGGTTTTCCTTCTTTTGTTTTTTATAAACCAAAAAATTGTTTTTGGCAAGGAGTATTTTGTTTTTTTGAGAAAGCGCAAATTTATTGTGCCCCGTGAGGGAATCGAACCCCCAACCTTGGCCTTAAGAGGGCCCTGCTCTGCCAATTGAGCTAACGGGGCGGGAATAACTATAAACGCTAAACTATAAACCGTAAAGATAAAATTTTTAGTCGCAGACAATGGTGAAGGTGCCATTTGTCCACCAATCTCGATATATATTTTCTACCCAGTCGGCCAACCCAATGCTTACTAAGAACCAGCCTACTAAACTATAAGATACGTATATTATTACCATTCCGATGATTACAGAATTTATTATTCGTTTTGCTCGAGATATAGTTTCTGGATTATCCATACTAAAGATAAACATCAAGGCGGCAATTGTTATCATTAAGAGTGCTACAGGCGGAACCAATCTAAAAATAAAGAAATCTATAATATTGTCAATAAGAACAAGAAAATGACAAAGAGTACAGGG
>CAYNAX010000038.1:0-5270 GCA_964395745.1 uncultured Candidatus Saccharibacteria bacterium
AACTTTTATGAACAATTCCGGAGATGCTGTTGTGAAACTACTTCGTTTTTATAAAGTTCCTCTTTCCCATCTTTGGGTTGTTCATGATGATATAGATCTTTTGCTGGGAACCTTTAGAATTGTCAAAAACCGGGGACCTGCTGGACATAATGGGGTAAAATCTATTATTCAATCTTTAAATAACAAAAACTTTATAAGGTTTAGGGTTGGAATTCAGCCAAAAAAATTTCCTAAAAATTATGACCGAAAAGTTTTTGTTCTTGAAAAATTCAATAAAAAAGAGCAAAAAGTTTTGGAAAAGGTAAAAAAGGATTTTGCTGAGGCAGTAAAAATAGGTCTTCAGAACGACATCCAAAAGGCAATGACTGAATTTAATAAAAAAAGGAGCGCTGCTTAGCAGCGCTCCTGCTCTTTAAAGAACTCTCGAATGTCCTGTAGAATTGAGGTCTTGGAGACCCCAAGTGCGGACCATCTTATTCTCACTTCGCCTTCAGAATCTGTAAGATAAACCACATCAACATCCTCCCGAAGCTCCCACCCTATTGGTAGAAGCTCACCTAACTCTGGCCAATCAAGCATCATTTTTCCTCCTTTCCTAGGAATGTAAACAGCTTTATTATAAAATTAACATATTTCCCTAATTTTGTCAAACAAAATACTAAAAATTAGTAGTTCTCATCAATTATTTCCCAATTGCCTTAAAAAAATTCCGCGCCCGCCAAAAGTATTATATCTAATGGGTAATTTTGACCTTTTAAAAACATTTTCTCCCTCTTTAGCAATTGTTGGTACAAGAAGATGTACCGACTATGGTAAAAAGGTTGTAATTGATTTTACAAAAACTCTCACCTCGGCTGGGTTTATTATTGTTAGTGGCCTTGCCAAAGGCATTGATACCTTAGCCCATAAAACCTGTATTGAACACAAAGGGAAAACTATTGCTGTTTTAGGATCGGGTCTTGACAAAATTTATCCAAAGGAAAATAAAAAACTTGTTCAAGAAATTATAGAAAATAAGGGATTGATAATTTCTGAGTATCCGTCATTTACTCCTCCTAATCGATTTCACTTTCCAGATAGAAACAGAATTATTGCAGGGCTCTCTCTCGGAGTTTTAGTAATTGAGGCGCGAGAAAAATCTGGCGCTTTAATTACTGCTGATTGGGCAATTTCTCAAAACAAACCCATTTTTGCCATTCCCGGCTCTGTTTATAATACAACATCTGCGGGTTGTCACTCTTTAATTAAAAAAGGAGCGCGACTTGTTGATAAGCCAGAAGATATTTTAGAGTTTTTTGGGATAAAAATTCAAAAGAAAAAGAAGGTTGAAGGAGAAACAAAAGAGGAAAATATTATTCTAAATCTTTTGTATAATAATGCCCTTCATATTGATCAAATAATTCAAAAAACAAAAATAAATCCCCAAGAAGTGTTACAAACCTTGTCCAGATTAGAACTTGAAGAAAAAATAAAAAATTTAGGCGGTGGGGTTTTCACCGCAATATAACAATGTGGTATAGTGATTTAAATTTATGAGCAAAAATACAAATAAAAATTTAGTCATTGTTGAGTCGCCCACAAAAGCCCATACCATTCAGAGATTTTTGGGAAAGAGTTTTCTGGTGTTTTCCTCTTTTGGACATATAAGAGATTTGCCCAAAAATAGCCTAGGGGTAGATATAGAGAATAATTTTCAGCCAAAATTTGTGGTGCCAAAAAAATCAAGAAAAGTTGTTAATTTTTTAAAAAAAGAGAGTAAGAAGGCGAAAAACATAATTCTTGCCACTGATGAAGACAGAGAAGGAGAAGCAATAGCATATCATCTCAAAGAAGTTTTGGGCTTAGAAGATTATCAAAGAATTGTCTTTCACGAAATTACCAAAAGGGCAATTGAGGAAGCGTTAAACAGTCCCCGAAAAATTGATATGGATCTTGTCTATGCTCAGTTTGGAAGAAGGGTTTTGGATAGAATCGTTGGATATATGCTTTCTCCATTTTTGTGGAGAAAAGTTGCAAGGGGCTTATCTGCAGGGAGAGTTCAATCTGTAGCAGTGCGCCTGATAGTTGAAAGAGAAAGAGAGATTGAAAAGTTTGTGCCACAGGAATATTGGACAATCGTCGCAAGGCTCCTCAAATTCAAAATTAAAAATTCCCGCCTGCCGGACGGACAGGCAAAATTCAAAATTAATCAAGAAGGATTTGAGGCGGTTTTAATTAAGAAAGATGGAAAGGCAATACCCAAACTAGGGATAAAAACAAAAGAGGAGGCGGAGAAAATTGTAAGCGAACTTCAAGATGCAGAGTTTATAGTTAAAGACATTAAAAGAAAAGAAGCAAAAAAGAATCCTCCACCACCCTTTATCACAAGCACCCTTCAACAAGAAGCATGGCAACGATTAAAGTTTCCTGCCAAAAAAACAATGTTTTTGGCTCAAAATCTCTACGAGAAGGGTTTTATTACTTATCATAGAACCGACTCCCTAAATCTTTCTAAAATGGCTTTATCTCAAGCAAGAAAGTTTGTTGAAGAAAATTTTGGAAAAGATTACTGGCGATACAGGGTGTTTAAAACAAAATCAAAAGTTGCCCAAGAAGCCCATGAGGCAATTAGACCAACATATATTCAAAATACGCCCGAGAATTTAGAGAAAAAATTAGATAAAGATCAACTTAGGCTTTATGATCTGATTTGGAGAAGGTTTTTGGCAACCCAAATGAAAGAGGCGGTTTTTGATTCCGTGACGGTTTCAATTAAAGCAAAAAATTATGAATTTTTAGCCACTGGGCAAACTTTAAAATTTGATGGGTTTTTAAAAGTCTGGCCAATGAAATTTGAGGAGAAAACTCTCCCAGAATTAGAAAAAGAAGAAAAATTAAAATTAGAAAAACTTTTGCCCAAACAACATTTCACTCAACCACCATCAAGATATACAGAGGCAACCTTAATTAAAGTTTTAGAAGAAAATGGTATCGGCCGACCTTCTACCTATGCTCCGATTATCTCAACAATTCAAGAAAGAAACTATGTGCAAAAAGATAAGAAAAAAAGGTTCTTCCCCACAGAAATCGGAATAGTTGTAAATGATCTGTTGGTAAAACACTTCCCTAATATTGTAGATATAAAATTTACTGCTGAAATGGAAAAACATCTTGACGAGATTGCTCAGGGCAAAAAACAATGGACAGAAGTGATTAGAGAGTTTTATCAACCCTTTGAGGCAAATCTTAAGAAAAAAGAAAAAGAACTTTCCAAACAAGAAATCGCAGAAGAGAAAACAGACAAAACCTGTCCCTTGTGTGGGGCACCAGTGATTATAAAATTAGGAAAGTTTGGCAGGTTTTATGCTTGCTCCAATTTTCCCAAATGTAAATACACTGCTCCTTTGGAAGAAAATCGGCTGAAAATAAAATGTCCAAAATGTAAAAAGGGTGAGATTGTTGAAAAAAGAACCCGCAAAGGAAAGGTGTTTTATGCCTGCAATAAATATCCTGAATGCGATTTTGCTGTCTGGGATAAGCCAACAGGCAAGATGTGCTCAAAATGCGGCTGGCCCCTTCTGCAAACAAAAAGGGGGCAAATTAAATGTTCGAATCCGCAATGTAAGGATGAGTGACTGAGTGATCGAGTGACTAAGCGACTGAGTGATCCAGTGATCAAGTGGTTAAGTGACTAAGTGGATGGTTGTTGGATTGCCAAATCTAAACTCCGACGAAAAGCGCTGTAATAAGATTGCCATGGCAGAGTTATTACAGCACTTTCCCCGGGGTAGTCCTCTGAAAAGAAAAAGAAAACGTAGATCAAATCATTATAAAGAACTTGACAAAATTCTTGATCTAAGATAGATCCTTAAAGGAGGTGATAATAATGACGATCTTTGAAATAAGATATACTGGGAGAAAAGAGAGAACCGTACTTATAATCCGCTTTACAGAAAACGAGGTTCAAGAATTAGAAAAGTTAGGAAAAACATTAGGCGTAGAAAGTATCGGTAGAGTTCTCTTGAGCGCTTTAAACTGGTTGCATCACATTGTTGTGGATATAATAAACCAAGGAGGAACAATAATTCTCAATCATCCAGAAAAAGGCGAAGTTGAAATCGGCTCAAAAAAAGAAGATTTACAAGACAACTTAGATTGGGGCGAAGAATTTCAAAAAGCAGTAAAACTCGGGAGGTTTTTCTTCAATCTAGAAGAGAACTCTAATAATGAAAATACCTAAACCCAACAAACTACAAACCCTTGCCTTGCGCAAGGGTTTTTTTACAGAGAGTATCCATTCCCCCTGGGGGACAGTCCCCAATAAGAGAGGGGACGGGAAGCCAATACTGATAAGGGCTGATGGGGCGGGTTTTTTAAAATGGCATAATTTTGATTAAAATTGCTTTGGTTGAGATTTAGAAAGAATGTTGAAATTTCCAAAAAAGATAATAAAATAAAAAGAGGCCGGAGTGGCGGAACTGGAAGACGCGATGGACTCAAAATCCATTGCCCCTCGGGGCGTGAGGGTTCAAATCCCTCCTCCGGCACAATGAAAGTTTCTATTTAATTTTTTTAATCTTTTTGAATAGTTCAACAAAAAGCCACCCCACAAGAACTCCAATTGCTGCCCCAACTAAAATATCTGAAGGCCAATGAAGGCCGCAGTAAATTCTCGAAATTCCCATTAAAAAACTAACCAAAAAGAAAAAGGTTCCTAATTTTTTGTTGTAAAGATAAACTACGGTTGATAGGGCAAAATAAAAGGAGGTATGACCTGAAGGAAAGGAAGCGGTTGGCTTGTGATAAATTAAAAGATTAACCGAATTCTCAACAAAGGGCCGAGAACGAAAATAAAGATGGCGAATTAATTCAGTAAAAAGAAATCGAGAAACAAGGGCTGAACCGAGCGAAACAAAAACCAAATTCTTATACTTCTTGTACTTTTTCAACAAAAGAAAAACCAGTATCAGCAACAAAAAATAGCCTGAATATTGGGCAAAAAATATCGTTAGGCAATCTAAGAAAATATTTTTACCTGACAGGCGATTAAAAAAATAAAAAATTTGCCAGTCCATAAACAGCATTTAAAAATTTAATTTCTTCCCAAGAAAACTCATTCCTAAGGCGCCAATGCTTGCGAAAAGAAAGCCAATACGCAGATCCGGATAAAACACAAAAATTATTGCCATAAGCCCCAAAAAAGCCATTTTGGAAAAACTGAGAACAATTTCTCTATAAATAAGAAATTCATCTGCTTCTTCTTTTTTAGCAGCGGCTTTGTCGTAAATAAT